>DATFGN010000175.1:0-6453 GCA_035249405.1 Gemmatimonadales bacterium | reverse complement strand
GAAGGTGCCGTCGGCCAGGTTGAACACGCTCAGGTCGGTCCACGTCTCGGCCACCTGATCGGACTCGCGCGGGAACATGGCCTGCAGCTTCACGGTCGCCGCCGTCCCGGTCATGGCGGGCACGTGCACGGTCATCGCCAGCGCGCCGCTCGGCACCGTGAACGGGGCGCTATTGACCGTCAGATCGTTGCCCGTGCCGGTGCCCTTCGGGAGCAGGATGCGGCCGACGGTGCTCGCGTCCGAGTAGATCGCCACGGCCTAGCCGACCTTGTTGTAGTCGATGTCCACGCGCAGCGGCGCATGCGTGGTCGCCGCCGTCGCGCCATCATGCGTGGTGGTCACCACCCACGTGAGCCCCGTCGCGTAATACTTGCCGTTGTAGGCCACGTGGTACTCGAGCTGGCGCCCCGCCACGTTCGCGGCCGGTACGTAGATCACGTCGTTGGGCGCGGTGGTGCCGGGCGTGGCGTCGGCCGAATCGAACAACTGCACGTAGCTCGCGGCCGTCGAATCCGGGTTGACCCGCACGCGCACCGAATTCAGGAACACGGGCGTGGCGCTCACGATCAGGTCGGTGGTATCCGTCCAGGCGGTGGCAAAGGTGTTCATGCGGGCGTGACTCCTTCTTGGGCCTCGGGCGGGATACGCACCACGATGCGCACGTTGTTGTAGAGATTGACCTCGATCTGCCACTCGCCCTCGTCGGTCTGGATGGGGCGGATGCGGAACGGGCTGATGTGGTCGAGGCGAATGTCGAGATCGCAGTGGAGCTTGAACCCGGCCGCCAGCGCGTTGCGGAAGAACACGTGGTCTTCGCCCACGCCGTTCTCGGTCTTGAACCACGTGGCCTGCGCCCACGTGCAGTCGTCGGCATGCTGGCGCTTCTGGGTCTCGGGCGTCGCCGGGCATTGACATTCCCCGCCGGCCAGCTTGCTCACCACGGCGCGGGACATGAGAATCCCGGACTTGCCGGCCGACACCGGGTCGTCGATCAGGCCCCGGCGCCCCTTCAGTTGGGTCAGCATGTACGGCGTGCAGGCCCCCCGGGCGTCCCGCTCCCGATAGAGCACCGGGAAGAAGGGCGGCTTGCGCTGGTAGTAGAGCGGGATGATGAGATCGACCCGGTGCGCGAGCATCTTGAGCAGCACGTCGGGCTCGAACCAGTGGTCGTCGTCCCAGATCGAGACCCACTCGTGCCACGGCTGCATCTGGCGGATGATGTCGTTGCTATTGGAGGCGGTGTCGTAGCTGATCCCGTAGGCGCGCGCGGTGCGCGGCGGCGCCATCAGGTTGTCGTAGGCGGCGTGGAACTCGGTGAAGCGCGCGAGCTCGCCGCAGGACAGGCCCACGACCCCCGGGGGATGCGGCGATTCGACGTGGATCATGCGGTCCTCGCGGGCTTGATGGCCTGCAGCACGAAGGTCAACTGCGTGTCCGTCTCCTCCACGTGCACCGGGGCGAAGTCGGCGGCGTACCAGGGGCGGAAATCGCTCATCGCGGTGCACCCCACTTGGCGCTGGTACTCGGTCTGATCGAGGAACGCGAGCGTGCCCGCCGTGAGCACGCGCCGGTGCGAGGGATCGCCCCACGCCCACGGTGACCGCCAGCTCGGGCACGTGGCGGCCAGGAAGCCGCCGGGCCGGAGCAGGCGCCAGAACTCGCTGAACTGGGCGAAGAAGGCCCGCCAGTCGCCCTGCTGGCCCAGGTGCTCCAGGACTTCGTAGGCGTGAATCTCATCGACGGAATCCGATGCGAAGGGATACGGGAGCTGCTCCAGGTCGTGGACGACATCCGGGGCGTGCGTCGCCGTCTGGTCAACCGTGACCAGGTGATACCAGGTCTCGTGCCCGTCCCACTTCAGGCGACGATCCCGTGTGGCGCCCGCGCCCAGGAGCAGCTCCATGGCTGATTACGCGTAGACGACGATGACGTTGGGCGCGTTGGTGGCGTTGGCCGCCGTGGTGCTGGTGCCCGCCGCCACCGTGGTGGCCAGCGACAGGGCCGCGCCGAACTGCGTGGTGCTGATGCCGGGGAACATCAGGATGCCCGCCCCCGACCCGGCGGCGTTCGTCAGCTTGATCGACATCTCCGGCGGCGTGGTGCCCAACGTCACGGACGCCGAGGAGGTGTTGAAGAGATGCAGGTAGCCGGTGGTGGTGGCCGCGCTGTTCGTATCGGCCCAGATCATGACCACCTGCGAGGCCGCGTTGGTCTTGACATCGGTCAGCGCCGAGGTGGCGATCCGCCCGATGGTGAGGTTGTCACTGATGGCGAAATGGCGCCCGGCGCCCGACCGCAGCGCGCGGACCATGTCCTGGAAGCCGTCGCCCTTGTACGAGGCGAGGGCCTCCAACTGAAACAGTGTGCTGGCGTTCCCCATGATCTATCTCCCTCCCGTGGTGCCCTGGTTGACGTAGTCGCCAGCACGCGGGCGGTGGGCGGTGGTGGTGAGATCCACGAGCTGCACGGAACCGGTGCGCACGGCCTCGGCGTCCCAGCCTTCGGCGCGCGTGGTGTCACGCGTCAGCGGGCTGGTTTCGAGCACATCGACGCCGACCTCGGCCACCCAGTCTTCGGGGGCGTCCACGACGCCGTAGCGCCGCACGAACTGGCCGTCGGTGGTATGGATCAGGTGCTTGTCGCCATTGCGGAACAGCCACGTGGCGACTTCCAGCGGGAGCACCTGGGTGGTCTTCTTGCCGAATCCCCAGATGCGGTTGTCGAAGCGAATCTCTTGCTGCTCGCCCGTCCGGTCGATGATGGTGACCATGCGCTATGCGCTTTTCGCCCTCCATGATGTGCCGTTGACGATGTGGGAAATCTGACCGTCGGTGACGCCGAAGAGTCGGGCCAGCACGCGTTGGGTGCCGCGCGGGCCGTCGGCCGCGGCGAGCCGGATATACGCCACATCGGCCGCGGAGAGTTTTGCCTTGCCTGAACGTTCGCCCTGTTGCTGGCGATCCTTACGAACCATATCGGCCATGTTGTCGGCGTTCGTACCCACGAAGAGATGCGCGGGGTTGACACATGGCGGGTTATCGCAGTGATGAAGCACGTGGAGCCCTGCTGGAATCGGACCGACGTAGAGCCGGTACGACACACGCTGTGCTGGCTCTGGACCGCGCCGTCGCCCTTGCGAGCCGATGCGGCCATAGCCCTTCTGGTCACGCGCGGCCGTCCACAGCCAGCACTCATCCGCGTTCCCGCGAATGAACTTGGCCTCGAACCGCGCGCGCAGCGTCGGGCTATCACTCATTGTGTACGACCACAGCCGTAGCGCTGACGCCATCCAAACGCGCGGAGCGATTAGGAAATTCGTTGTTGAAGTTAAACCATGAACGGTAGACCGCCTCGTAGGAATCCCGCAGGCTGTCGCCGGTGCCGATCTGCTTGAGGATGGCGCCGCCGTCGTCGTTCATCCACTCGCCCGAGATGGCGGTGTACTTCTTGAAGCCGCTGCGATCCACCGCGAACACGACGCCGTAGGGCGCGTACTTGTCCACGATGATGCCGATGCCGCCGAACGTCATGCGGCCCTTCTTCATCGCCTTCGTGCCACCGTCGGGGTTCATCAGCTCGCTGCCGGAATAGCGCCGCTCGCCTTCGAGGGTGGCCAGATACGCGCGGCGCACGGAGTGGTGCATGATCAGGTCGGTGATGTCGCCGCCGCCGCGCTCGTCCGCGACATCGGCCGCGCGCTGGAACACATCGGCCGACAGGGGGCCGACGCTGCCGATGACGGTGGAGGCGAAGGAGGGATAGGTGACGCGGTTGACGCCGTTGAGCGTGGCGACGTAGGTGCCGTCGTCCACGAGGCCCTGGAGACCCATGGCTTCCTTGCCGTAGCTGGTATCGGCCACGTCGGTCGCCGACAGGTTGTGCACGCGCACGACGTAGTCGTTGTCCGTCCAGGTGACCGAGGGCGAGACGGTGATCGTGAGGCCGGTGGTGGCGTAGTTCTGCACGGTGGTGACGCTGCCCGACCGGAGCTGGCCGGTGGCCGGGTTGATGGTGCCGACGATGGCGGTCTTGTTGATGAAGCGCGCCCCGTTGACGCTGCCCGCCCAGCCGCCCGGAGAATCGAGCGTCTGCGTGGTGGAGGTGGCGGTGCCGTTGACGAACGCGAGGATGCCGCGGCCGTCGCCGAAGATGGTCCGCGCGGTATCGGCGGCCATGTCGCGGATCATGCCCTGCATCTCCTGATCGAGGGCCTGCGCCGCCGCGAACTTGTTGGTGGACGAGTGCTCCATGACCTGCTTGGTGAGGCGGATGCGGCCGTAGTGGTAGCGCATCGGGATGCGCACATCGACGTACTGCTGGCGACCGGCGGCGGGCAGCGCGCCATCCTCGGCGGCCCACCCGCTGCCTTCGTTGCGCCCGACGCGGGCTTCGTATTCCACGAAGTTGCCGCCCCAGGTGTGATCCTCGACCTCCATGAACAGGTCGAGGACGGGGACCATCTGCGGGATCATTTCGCGGATGCCGCCCTGATAGACGGTGCGGAGGACCGCGTTGTAACTGGATGTGTCCTGACCAGCCATCGATTACTCCTTGCTGCCCTCCGCGAGGATGGCGGCGCTGGCCTTGCGGAAGTCGTTCATCCGGTCCTGGACGGTCATCGTCTTCGGATCGAACTTCGGCAGGCCGGGCGGGCCAGCGGCCCCGCCACGGGGCGCGGGCGGCAGCGATTGAGTGCGGGATTTCGTCTGGAGCAGGCCGGCGGTGCCAGCCCGCTGCGTATGGTTGAGAAAGTTGCCCTGGAGGGCTTTGAACCCTTCGTCCAGCACGGACAGATCGCCCTGGCTGAACCGCTGGTTGCCCCCCTCTATGGCTTGCGCCTCGGCCGCCACAAGCCGCACGAGGCGCTGGAGATATTCCGGGGTCTGGGGCAGGCCCGCCTCTTTGGCGAGCCCGTGGATGTGGCTGGTGGCCTGGCGCATCAGCGCCTGGCTCTGGGCCTGCTGCAATTGCTGCGTCTGCCCGGTCGTCGCCAGCAGCTTGTCGGCGTTCTCCTTCCACGCCTTGAACTGCGGATGCGCGGAGAGCAGCCGGTCGAGCATCTCCGGGTTGCTCATGATGATCCGTTCGAGCGCGGTCCCGGCCTGCCGCAACTGCTCGTCCTCTTCGGGGGACGTTCGGCCCTGGTTCTGCTTGCGCTCGAGCTCCGCGAACTTCGCCTGCTGCTGCTCTAGCTGCTGCTGCATCTGCGCGATGGTCTGCCGACTCACCTGCCGGTCGCGGATCAACTCCTGGAAGCGGGGGTGCTGGTGAAATGGGACCTGCTGCTCTTGCGGCTGCGCAGGCGGTGTCGTCGCCTGAGACGAGGGATCGACTGCCGGATCACTGACGGTGGGCGACGCCGTCTCGACTGCTGCGCCCTGCTCTTCGCCTTCCATGCCTGCTCCTTGCCGGTCACGACCCCGGCGTGCGTGGGATGCGGACAAACAAAAAGCCCGGAAGCCGCCACAATTGGCGACTCCCGGGCTCCCGTACTGGGTATCCCCGACTACGTGGTCTGCTTTAGTGCTTCGGGTGGAACGTTAGGCGATCCCCTCCACTCGGTTGCACTTGGAAGTTGGCGATACCGCCGCTCGATACGTTGAGCGTGATTTTCCCGGTGAAATGGCGTCCGAGGGATGCGACACGTACGCGGACCCAGAGAGGAATGCGAAGTTCCTCATCGGCGTACTGAGTAGCACGCACGATGGGCGTATCGCAAGAAGATTCGCTCACTAAGCGTTCCCCCCGGTCGCCACGTCGCCCGTCAACTCCCCGTACTCCCCCGTCATCCGCCGCCCACTCGACGACGTATTCATCGCCTGCTGCTGGGTCGGCATGGCCCCACCCGGCGCGGGCTGCATGAAGCCGCCCTGAATCTGGCCCCCCTGCACCGCGGCCATCTGCTGGATGAGGAGCTGATCGTGATAGGCCTTGTGCTTCTCGACCATGACCTGGACGATGTCGGGAAACTTGCGGAACGATTCGCTTTTTCCGAAGTTCCCATGCTCGCGGGAGTGGACGGCGTGGCCATCCAGCGCGGCATGGACTTTGGGCCACTGAATCAGCGGCTGACCCATCATCCCGATCTTGGCGTGGAGTTGCTCCTGCCATGCCTGCATCGCCACCACGGCTTCGGGATAGGTCGGCATCTGCTCCAACCCAGTCACATCATCGGGGTTCGCGTGCTGCCAGATCGGCATGGCGGCGAGCTCGCGGAAGGCCTCGTCCTCCATCACCGCGTTCTTGGTGTCGCGCGTCATGCTCTTGAGCCAGTCGGACTTGCCGTAGAGGTCCAGGATCTGCCCCTGCGTCTCCGGGTCCTGCGCGCTCAGCACGCCGTAGGCCATCAACTGCTCGATTTCGGCCCGATCCGCCAAGGTGCTGCGCGGCGTGCTCGAACCTGCCTCGGCGACCACGTCCACGCTGCCCTGGAGGTCGGCGCCCACGAATTTC
>DATFGN010000174.1:0-6408 GCA_035249405.1 Gemmatimonadales bacterium | reverse complement strand
ACCATCGACCACAGCCTCGTCGAGCGTCTCCTGCCCCGCGTGCCACCGAGCGTGACGGCCGTCGCCGAAAGCGGCATCGAATCCCGGCGCGACGTCGCGCGCCTCGCCCGGGCCGGTGCGGACGCCGTCCTGGTCGGCACGGCCGTCGCACGGTCCGCCGATCCCCGGACGGCCGTCGCGGATCTCGTCGGCGTGCCGCGCCACGCGCGGCCCGGCTCATGAGCTTCGGATCCTACGGCGGTCGGTTCGTCCCGGAGACGCTGATGGCGCCGCTCGAGGAGTTGACGAGCGCGTACGAAGCGGCTCAGAACGATCCGTCGTTCACGGCGGAGCTGACTGCGCTGCTCCGCGATTACGTGGGTCGACCGACGCCGCTCACCGAAGCCCCACGCCTCGCCGCGGAGCTGGGCGAGGGTGTGACGGTGGTGTTGAAGCGCGAAGATCTGAACCACACCGGCGCCCACAAGATCAACAACACGCTGGGGCAGGTGCTCCTTGCGCGGCGGATGGGCAAACGACGCATCATCGCGGAAACGGGCGCCGGGCAGCATGGCGTTGCGACGGCGACGGTCTGCGCCCGCTTCGGATTGGAATGCGTCGTGTACATGGGAGAGGAAGACATGCGGCGGCAGGGGCTGAACGTGTACCGCATGCAGCTGCTCGGGGCCCGCGTCGTCCCGGTCGGCTCGGGGAGCCGGACGCTCAAGGATGCCACCAATGAAGCCTTGCGGGACTGGGTCACGAACGTCACCGGGACGCACTACATCATTGGATCGGTGGTGGGACCCGATCCCTTCCCCCGTCTGGTGCGGGACTTTCAGTCGGTGATCGGCCGGGAGGCCCGCGCGCAGGTTCTGGAGCGCTACCAGCAACTGCCGCGGACCATCGTCGCCTGCGTCGGGGGCGGGTCGAACGCCATCGGCATCTTTACCGCATTCCTTCAGGATTCCAGCGTCGAATTGGTCGGTGTTGAGGCAGCTGGGGTGGGGATCGATTCCGGCCGGCACGCGGCAACGTTGGCGCGGGGGCGGCCCGGCGTGTTTCACGGGAGCCGCAGCTACCTGTTGCAGGACGAGGACGGTCAGGTCCAACCCGCGCACTCGGTATCGGCAGGGCTGGACTATCCGGGTGTAGGACCCGAACACGCTTTCTTGAAGGACAACGGTCGGGTATTGTATGAGTCCGTGACCGACCAACAGGCACTGGAAGCCTTCGCCGCCCTCTCGCGGCTCGAGGGTCTGGTGCCCGCTCTGGAGAGCGCCCACGCCGTGGCCTGGGTCCGTACGGCGGCTCGCCGCTGGACGGCCGGCGACCTCGTGCTCATCAACCTCAGCGGGCGTGGGGACAAGGACGTCGCCATGGTCGCTGACCTTGGGAATCCACCGTGAGCGACGGACCCAACACCGAGCTCGCGCTTCCGCCGGCGCAGGTCGAGGAGCTGCTGTCCCTCATCGGCAAGGGGCTGCGGGCGGTGCAGCTCTACCTCCCGAATAATCCGGTCTATCAGCGGGCCATCGAGAACGTGCGGGTGTCGTGTCGCAAGATCTGGCAGGTCACCGATGACCTGGTACTGGACGTGCAGGAGACCGACCTGCGCTGGGAGAGCAACGTCGTCTACAGTCACGATCAAAAGAACGAGAGCATCGCCTGGACGTTGTTCAAGGACGGCGTGCGGTCGGTCACGCTGCGCCCGAACGTCGAGGAAACGGAGCTGGTGCGGTTCATGCAAGTGCTGCATCAGGCGCGCACGCTCCCGGCGGACGCTCCCGATGATCTCCTGACACTCCTGTGGCAGGAGGACTTTCAATGCCTGTCGTACACATTCCGCGAATTGTCGCTCGACGCCGGGTCGCCGATCGAGACTGAGGAAACGACCACGGCCGCGGCGAACGACGTCCGGCAGCAGGTGGAGCAAGAAGTCCCCCCGCAACGCGAATCGGTGTCGATCGACGAGTTCGACACCACGCTCTACTTCCTCGAGGACAAGGAAATCGCCTACCTCCAGACGGAGGTCGAGCGCGAGTACGCGCAGGATCTGCGACACAACGTGTTGTCGCTGTTGTTCGACCTGCTGGAGCTCCAGAGCTACGGTACGGTTCGCGCCGAGCTGATCGCCATCATCGAGAACTTCATTCCGTATCTGCTCGGCTCGGGCGACTTCCATTCCGTCGCGTTCATCCTGCGCGAGCTGGGCGGAGTGCTGCAGGGCGGCCGCGAGCTGATCCCTGAGCATCGGCTTGCACTGGAAGCCATTCCGGCTCGGCTGTCGCAGCCGGAGGCCCTGTCCCAGCTGCTGCAATCTCTGGACGAGGCTTCGGTCCATCCGACCGAGGAAGAGCTCGGGAACCTGTTCAAGGAGCTGCGGCCGGAAGCCCTGATCACGCTCGCGAGCTGGGTGCCCCGGCTCTCGAACGAACGGGTGAAAACGCTCGTGAAGCGATCGGCCGAGCGGCTGGCGACGCAGAATGCAGCCGAGGTTCTGAAGGCGCTCGCCAGCAACGATGCGGGAACGGCACTCGAGATGGTGCGGCTGGCCGGACGGCTGCGGCTGAACGGAGCCCCGGAAGGGATGGGGCGGCTCCTGGCCGAGGGCGATCACGAAACGAAACTGGCGGTGATCGATGCCCTGACCTCGATCGCTTCGCCCACCGCGCTCCGCATGCTCGAGGGGGCCGTCGAAGATTCGGATCGCGACGTACGCATTGCGGCGGTCCGGTTCCTCAGTAGCCGGGGACACCGGGGGGCATTTCAACGCATCGAGTCGACGATTACGGGCGGCAAGCTGCGTCAAGCGGATCTGACGGAAAAAATGGCGTTCTTCGAGGCCTTCGGCGCGCTGGCGGGGTCGGCTGGCACGCCGGCCCTGGAGCGGTTGCTGTTGCCCAAGGGACTCTTGTCCCGCCGCGAAGACCCGGAGACTCGCGCCTGCGCCGCGATGGCGCTGGGAAAGATCAAGAGTCCCGAAGCCCGAGCGGTGCTGGAGCGAGCCTCGCAAGAGAAAGACGCCCTGGTGCGCAACGCGGTGAGCCGGGCCCTGCGCGAGATGAATCGATGAGCGACGCGCCCCCGCCCGTGAACGGCGTCCCGCCGGTGCGGCGCGCCTCCATGATCGAGACGGTCGGGACGACCGACAGCTTCCTGCGCCATGCGGGCCGCGAGTTTCTGGTGGTGCTGTACGCGTCGCTTCGCTCGCTCAAGCTCTACCCGGTGGAAAACGCGCAGGTGCAGCATTCGCTCGACGACCTGCTTGCGGCGACAAAGCACGTCCTGGATGTGGAACGGGAGCTCGAGCTGCGCCTGCAGGGGGAGTTCATCTTCGTGAATTCCACGCGGCTGCGACTGGCGCTGGAGAACTATGCGTCGTTTTCCCATGTGTTGCAGGTCATGCGGGCGTGCGGCGTGGGCACCATTCGCCTCGATGAAGGCGTGGATCGCCGTGAGCTCCAGATCCTCGTTTCGTTGCTGCTGTCGTTCGCCGCTCGCGAGGCGAGCACCGACAAGGTGTACGAGATCGCGGCCAAGCTCACGGAAGCCGGCGCCACGCATGTGGTGGTGGAGCCGCCGTTCGAGACCGACGAGAACCTGGCGGACACGGAGCGAGCCAAGGAAGCCGCCAAGCGGACCTACGCCCGCTCGGTCGCGGTGACGCGGGAGGTCATCAACAGCCTGCGCATGGGGCGCACCGCGAACGTGAAGCGCGTGAAACGGGCGGTGCAGGGCATCGTCGACCAGGTCCTGAACAACGAATCGTCCCTGCTCGGGCTCACCACCCTGCGCGACTACGACGAGTACACGTTCACGCATTCGGTGAACGTGTGCATTTTCGCGGTGGCGTTGGGGCGCAAGCTCGGACTCACCAAGCTCCAGCTCTACGATCTCGGCATGACGGCCCTGTTCCACGATGTCGGCAAGTCGCGGGTGCCCCTCGAAGTGCTCAACAAGGAAGGCGGTCTCACCGAGGAGGAATGGCGCATTCTCCAAGCCCATCCCTGGCTCGGCGTGTTGACGCTGTTCGGCCTGCGGGGCTACGGCGAGATTCCCTACCGCGGCATGATCGTGGCCTACGAGCATCATATGAAGATCGATCTCACCGGCTATCCGAAACCGGTCCGGCCGCGATCGCTGTCGATCTTTTCCAAGGTCATCGCCGTGGCCGATGGATTCGATGCGGCCACGAGCCGCCGCGTGTACCAGACGGTGCCGATCCAGCCGGATCAGGTGCTGAAGGAGATGTGGGAAAACCCCCGCCGCGGCTACGACCCCGTGATCGTCAAGGCGTTCATCAATCTGATTGGCGTGTATCCCGTGGGCACGTGCGTCATTCTCGACACCTATGAGGTGGCGCTGGTACACTCGGCCAACCCCGACGTCAGCTTTGTGCACCGTCCGGTGGTGCGCGTCGTGGCGTCGGCGGACGGAGCGATTCAACGGCCGGGCGTGCTGGCGGATCTCGCACTCCGCGATGAGCAAGGGAACTATCCGCGCACCATCGTCAAGGTCACCGACCCCGACAAGTACGGCATCAAGGTCAGCGATTATTTCGTCTGACCGCGCCGTCACCCGCGCGTTTGCCTCGGCACGCGCCGCCGGCCGGGCCGCCCTCATTCCTTACGTGACCGCCGGGTTTCCCACTCCAGCCCAGACCGGTGAGCTGTTGACGCGCCTGCCGGCGGCCGGGGCGGATGTGATCGAAGTGGGGATTCCGTTCAGCGATCCGATCGCCGACGGTCCGACCATCCAGCGCTCTACCCAACGCGCGCTGGAGCAGGGCATGACCGTCCGCGGCGCGCTCGAGCTGATTCGTGCCGCGGCGCCGCCTGCGCCGGTCGTGATCATGACCTACGTGAATCCGATCCTCGCCTACGGGCTCGACCGGTTTCTGGAAGACGCGGCTCGAGTCGGTGTGGCCGGACTCCTGTGCACCGACCTGCCGGCGGGAAGCGCGCCCGAGATCGAGCGCGCCATTGCCGCCTCCGCATTGGACCAGATCCGCCTTGTCGCGCCGACCACCCCGGATGATCGTCTCCGGGCCACGCTCGAGGCGGCGACGGGGTTCATCTACTGCATCTCGCGTCTGGGCGTCACCGGTGTGCGGGCCGAGATCCCCGCCGACCTGGAGCGGCACGTCCGCCGTATCCGGGACGTCACCCCGTTACCCGTGGCGGTGGGATTCGGCATCAGTACGCCGGCGCAGGTTGCCGCCGCGTCCCGGTGGGCGGATGGAGTCGTGGTCGGGAGCGCGGTGGTCGAGGCCCTCGCATCGGGCGGTGTCGCTGGGGCCGTGCAACTGGTGCGTGAGCTGGCGGCCGCGTGAACTTCCAGCGTTTCGTGCTGCTGTATGGTCGAGTCCTGGCCACGGTCGGGCTCGCGCTCAGCCTTGCCGTGCTCATTTTCGATCGACGCTGGACGCAACAGTGGATCGAGATCCTGGTCATGCTGGTGGCCTGCGTCGGATTGCGCGGCCAGGCCGTGCGGCTCTCGAAGTATTCCTACCTGAATCAAACGGCTCTCGTCAGTTTGAGCGGGACCTTGTTGGTTGGCCTTCCGGCGACGCTGGTGGCGCTCGCCGGCGGCACGATCGTGGCCGACTGGGTGTGGCTGCGCAAGTCCCTGTGGGCGGCCGTGATCAATTTCGGTCGCGAAGCGACGACGCTGGTGGCGGCCTTCGGGATGTACGCCGCGATCCTCGGCATCTCGGGGGTGACGGATCCCGGCCTGCACGTCGCGACCATTCCCGCGTTGTTCTTCTTCGCACTGGCGTACGGCTTCTTCGGTCGGGCGCTGTTCTACATGAGCCTCCTGGTGCGAGGCAAGCTCGAGCAGGACGAGCAGCTGCTCATCATCCGCTACGAGCTGATCGCCTATTTCGGCACGCTCGGCGCCGTCACGACCGTGGTCAGCGCCGTGCTGGCCTGGCCCCCGGTGACCTGGTTGTTCGTGGCGGCGGCACTCGGGGCGCTGGGGTTGCTCCTCAAACAGATGCTCGAGGAAGCGATCTCGGCGGAAGAGCTGAACAAGATCCACGCCATCGAATCGGTGATCACGAGCAATATCAGCCTCCACGATTCGTTCCAGCGCATCGAGCGACTGGCGCACCGGCTCGTGGACTGGGGTGACCTGCGGATCTACCGGCGCACCGATGACGGGCTCAAGCTCGCCTATCGCAGCACCATTGGCCGGGCCGAGCGCGTGGACCCGACGGCGGACGTGGCGACGCTGCGGGCGCAGGTGGTGGCGCAGGGAGAAACGCTGGTGATCAATGATGTGCTGCGGGACAAGCGGGTCGCGGACGTCCCGGAGTATGTGCAGAGCCTGGTGGTGGTGCCGTTGCGGTTTGGCGAAGGCGTGATCGGCACGCTCGAGCTCGAGCATCACAAGCGTCGTGCTTACCGCCGGAAGGACATCGTG
>DATFGN010000173.1:0-4724 GCA_035249405.1 Gemmatimonadales bacterium | reverse complement strand
CTGTTCGCCGAGCCCCTGTTCGGACTGCTGTTCGCGACCGCCATCGTGATGGCCGATCGGGCACCGGAGCGCCCGCGGCCGGCGATCGCGGCCGCCGCGGCTGGTGGACTGGCGGCGCTGGCCCTGCTGACGCGATCGATCGCGCTCGCACTCGGAGCCGCCTTGCCGCTGTATCTCCTCATCGCGCGCCGGCGCCCCTGGGTCGAAGCCCTCGCCGCGGCGACCCCGGTCTTTGCGGCGGCGGCGGCGTGGGGGCTGTGGATTGTCACGCACTCGGGCCAGCTCGATTCCGCGCTGGCGATCAATTATGGCGGCTATGGGGAAACCGTACGCCAGTCCGGCGTGGCGGTCCTCTGGCGCTCCGTCCCCGACCTGCTGCGGCCCCTGGGCGTCTTGACCCTTGGTTGGCTGCCCTCCCTGTGGCTCTTCTATCTCGTCGGCGCGGCCGCCCTCGGGGTCGGTCTCTACGGACTCTGGCTGCTGCTCCGACGCTCGGCGATCGGATTCACCCTGGTGGGCTATTTCGGGATCCTGGCCCTGTGGCCATTTCCTCCGGATCGCTTCCTGTGGGGCGTGCTACCTTGGCTGGTGCTGGTCTGGACTGCGGGCGCCGTCGCCCTGGTCAAGGTCTCCCGCCTCCGTCTTGGTGTGATCGTCGTGATCGCGATCGTCCTGGTCGGCTACGGACAAAACGAAATCCGCGGGGTGCTCGGCCGGTGGTGGGCCCTGGAGCGCGAGCGGATTTCGCAGAACTTTGCCGAACTGCTGCCGCATCTCGCGCAGCTGCCGGACAGTACCGTCCTGGCCACGGACGACGAAGCGCTGGTGTGGCTGTATGCTCGACGCACCACTGTCCCTTTCTACGTGTACGGGTACCGCCATGGCATCGAGACCGAGCCGACGGCCGCGGAGCACCGAGCCTACCTGGAACGGCAGGGAGTGACCCGGGTGCTCTTCGCCGGCTTCGGCTCGGGCTCCGATCGTGAGCTGGATGTGCTGCTGGGCGCCTATCCGGGATGGCTGACGATCGAGCGGGTCTGGCCGGCCGGGCGCGCCCTGTTCGTGGTGAACCGTGACCGTTGAGCCGATCCGGGTCAACCGGTCTCTCCCCCTCGTGTTCGCGATGACGGCGTTGCTCTACTTGCCGGCCGTGCGGTACGGCTACGTCCAGGACGATCGGGCGATTGTCGTGGCGAACCCGGCCGCGCACAGTATCGGCGCCGCGGTGCGGGCGTTCGATCAACCGTACTGGCCGGCTCCCAGTGAGGCCGGTTTGTACCGACCCGTGACGATTCTGAGCCTCGCCGTCGATTGGTCGATTGCCGGGGGACGCCCCTGGTGGCCTCATCTGGTCAACGCGTTATGGCATGGATTGGCCTCGGTGCTGCTCGTTCTGATCCTGGCGCGCTGGCTCCCGCCGCTGGCGTCGGTGGCGGCCGGGTTGGTGTTCGCGGTTCACCCGGTGCACGTCGAAGGAGTCGCGAACATCGTCTCCCGCAACGAGCTGCTCGCGGCGGTCGGGATCTTCGCGGCCGTTCTCGCCGCCCGGCAGCATTGGTGGATCGTCACCGTCGTGTGCGCTGGCCTGGCGATGCTGAGCAAGGAGAACGCCATTGTGGTCGGTGGCCTGATCCTGCTGGATGACTGGCTGCGGCCTGAAGGACAGCCCGGGTATCCGCGCCGGTTGTACGGGGCGCTGGGGTTCGTGACAGTCGCGTTTCTGGTGCTGTGGATGCAGGTCGGCAGGTCGGCCACCGCGGATGTGGCGGCGCCGTTTCTCGGCGCCGGGCTGGGACAGCGGCTCGCGATGGCGCTGCCGGCTCTGGCCCGGGCCACCGCGCTCCTGTTCTGGCCGGTCTCGCTTTCGGTCGACTACAATCCCCAGGTGATTCCGTATCGCACGTCCATCTCGTTCGTCGCGATCCTCGGCGCCGGCATCGCATTGCTCGTGCTGCTGGGCGGGTTCGCGGCCCGGCGCCGGGCGCCGGCGCTGTGCTTTGCCGCGCTCGGGACCGCCCTCGCGTACCTCCCGACCTCGAATTTCCTGTTCCCCGTCGGGGTGGTGCTGGCCGAGCGCAATCTCTATCTGACGGTCCTGTTGCCGGCAACGTTGGCTGGGCTGGGAGTGGCGTGGGCGCTGGCGCGGTGGGAGCGGCCGCCCGTTCTGGTGCCAATCGCACTCGTACTCGGCGCGCTCGCTGCGCGCACGCTGTATCGCCTACCCGCCTGGACCGACAACCGCGCCTTTCTGCTGACGCTGTTGATGGACCACCCGGAATCCTACCGCGGGCAGCAGTCGGCCGCCGCGGTGTTCGCCGGGATGGGCGGCACGGCAGAAGCCCGCGCTGCGTATGCCCGAGCCGATTCACTGTTCGGCAGGGATCCCCATCTCCAGGCGGCCTACGCGTATTATCTCGTCGGACTGGGCGACACGATCAAGGCAGCTCCGCTCGCCCGCGAGGCGCGTCGCCGTTTGCCGCGAGAGCGCGTCGCGATGCGGGTGGAATATCTTCTCGCTAGGGAGAGACTCGAGCCCGAGCGAGCCCAAGCGCTCAGGGATTCGGCTCAGCATTGGTTTCCGTTCGAGCGGGGTTGGTACGACGCGACTGCTCCGCCGCCTGCTCCGTAACACCAAGCACCACAATTGCTTGCAGCCGGTCACTGTGTTGCAGTCGAGCGGCAGTTGCCCCATTGGTCACGGAGACTTACCATGGGATTCCCCGCCACTTTGCCAAGGAAGAACGAGACATGAACCGTCATGGCTTTACACTCATCGAGCTGCTCATCGTTGTCGTGATCATTGGCATCCTGGCGGCGATCGCCATTCCAAAGTTCGCGAACACGAAGGAAAAGGCCTACATCGCGTCGATGAAGTCGGACCTCCGCAATCTGATTACCGCGGAGGAAGCGTACTTCGCGGACTCCGTCAAGTACACGACGACCGTCGGCGCTGGTGGTGTGACCTTCAACGTAACCACCGGGAACAACAACCCGACCCTGGCGCTCACGGCGAACGGCTGGACCGCGACGATCTCGAACATCAACACCACGAAGACCTGCGCGATCTTCATCGGCAGTACCGCGATTGCGCCGGCCACGAAGGAAGGCGAGCCGAAGTGCAAATGACGCAGTAGCCGGTCTCGGAACGGTACCGGCCGGGTCGCTACGTACGTGGCCCGGCCGTCGTGTTTGCTGGCGGTTTTTGCAAAACGCAGGACCTCGGAACCCCCGCAGGGTTTGTCAGGACTGTTCCTGAACCTCCCAAGGCATTAGCTTGTATCGGGTTAGGCGGCAGCCCATTGCAGGGCACGAGCCTTGCCTTAGCTCCCGTCGGGAATCAAGGCGCCCATACAACTCCAAGCCGGGGGACAAGCAGATGAATCGCAAGGGTTTCACGCTCATTGAGCTGCTCATCGTGGTCGTGATTATCGGCATTTTGGCCGCGATCGCGATCCCGAAGTTCGCCAACACCAAGGAGAAGGCCTACATCGCTTCGATGAAGTCCGATCTCCGCAACTTGGTGACCGCGGAAGAGGCCTATTTCGCCGACTCCGTGAAGTACACCACCACGGTTGGTGCCGGTGGTGTGACCTTCAACGTGACCACCGGGAACAACAACCCGACGCTGGCGCTGTCAGCTGACGGTTGGACCGCGACGATCTCGAACATCAATACCACTAAGACCTGCGCGATCTTCATCGGCAGTACCGCGATTGCGCCGGCCACGAAGGAAGGCGAGCCGAAGTGCAAGTGAGTTCCCAGGCGTGATGGCTGGGACGGAACGGCGGGGGCGACCCCGCCGTTCTCTTTTTCTGGGTCGTAGGTAGGTGGCCGTCGGCGTGGCCGTCAAACCATCACTGCGGACGGTCCTTCTCGTCCAATTGGCGTTTCTCGCGGCGACTGCCTTGATCCTGGGTGTCGCCACGAGTCTCTTGGCCAGCACCTTTGCCCCCGACCGCGCCTTCCCCCTTGTGCTCGTGGTCGTGGCCGGCGACGTCATCATCTTCATCGCGTTCGGGGCTTTCCTCGTCAACCGGCTCGTGCTCGAGCCGCTGCGCCGGCAGATGGGGGCCGCCGATGCGGTGATTGCGGGAGACCTGGACGCCCGGGCCCCGCCGGCCGAGACGGCCGACTTCTCCACCCTGGCGGACCGCTTCAACCGGATGACCGATCACCTGCTCGACGCCCAAAGCCAGCTGGTACGGGCAGAAAAGCTCGCCAGCGTCGGCCGGTTGGCCGCGGGAGTAGCGCATGAAATCGGCAACCCGCTCGGGGGCGCCTCCACGTACGTGGAGGTACTGCGGCGCCGTGGAGGCGAGCGCGAGGTAGTGGATGCCCTGGCGCGTGAGCTGGACCGGATCGACCGCATCGTTCGCAGCTTGCTCGATTACGCGCGGCCCCACGAAGATGCGCTGCAGCCGGTGGACGTGGCGGTCGTCCTGAACGCGGCGTTCGAGCTGTTGCGGGCACAGGGGACGCTGCGGGCGGTTCGCGCCCGGCTCGATGTCCCGACGGACCTGCCGGCCGTCCTGGGTCGGGCTCACGTCCTGGAGCAGGCCGTGGTCAACCTCATGCTCAACGCAGTGGACGCGGCTCCGGATGGGGAGCTCGTGCTCGGCGCCCGCGCCTGGGCCTACGAGCCCGAGCGCATCGCGACTCGCCGCTCGAGTGACACCACCGAAGTCTTCTTTCCCAGGGCCCCTGGGCGCCGCCCCTCCCGGAGT
>DATFGN010000172.1:0-7787 GCA_035249405.1 Gemmatimonadales bacterium | reverse complement strand
CAAGGTGCGTGAGAACAACCAGGACCATTTCCTCATTGCGGCGCTGCGCAAGCGAATCGAAGTCCAGCTCACCTCGCTTCCGGCGAGCGATTCGCTGGCGGGGAACGAGCGGCTGGCGTTTCTCGCCATGGTCGCCGACGGTGTCGGGGGTGGCCCCAAAGGCGAGGAAGCCAGCCGGATCGCGGCGGAGGCCATTACCCGCTACGTCACCGAAAGCATGCAGTGCTACTACGCGGCCGACACATGGGACGATGCGAGTTTCCCGCGGGCGCTGGAGGAAGCGGCGCTCCATACCCACATCGAATTGACCCGATTGGCGGAGAGCGACCCATCGCGACACGGCATGGCGACCACGCTCACGCTGTGGCTCGGGGTGTGGCCGCGGGCCTATCTGCTCCAGGTGGGAGACAGCCGCTGTTACCTGCTGCGCAACGGCGAGCTGAGTCAGATTTCCCGGGACCAGACGCTGGCTCAGGAGCTGTTCGACCACGGAATCTTCAGCCGGACTGACGCCCACCAGACGCGTTGGGCCCAGGTGCTCGCCAGCTCCATCGGCGGGCCGGCGTCGGCTCCCGTAGTCACGAGGATGGACCAAGCGTGGGGTGACGTAGGCTTGCTGTGCAGCGACGGGCTCACCAAACACGTCTCCGACGACCGGATCCAGGAGCGACTGTCTTCCATGACTTCGGCCCGGCAGGCTTGCGAGGCATTGCTCCAGGATGCCCTGGACGCTGGAGGCTCGGACAACGTCACGATTTTGGTCGGCCGGTCGATCCGCAAAGACGCCACGTGAGGATTCTGATCCTCTTCCAGACGGTAGCGGGCCTCGGCACCACCGCGTTCCCCACTTCGACCACTGTCCCGGCGGCCCAGGAGGCTTTCGCCCGCGGCGTACTGCTGCTGCATGTGTTCGAGTATCCCGCCGCCGCGGCGGCGTTTCGCGACGCCCAACAGCTGGACTCGGGGTTGGCGCTGGCCTACTGGGGTGAGGCGATGACCCACACCCACCCGGTGTGGAACGAGCAAGACACGGACGCCGCGCGCGCGATCCTGGCCCGGGCACCAGAGCCACGGACCGAGCGTGAGCGTGGCTACCTCGACGCCGCCCGGGTGCTCTACGGCGAAGGTCCCAAGGCCCGGCGCGATACCCTGTACGCGTTGGCCATGGAGCGCCTGGTCGCGAGCCAATCGTCGGATGACGAGGCGCGGTTGTTCTACGCGCTGGCGCTCCTGGGGTTGAGCCAGGGCGTGCGCAACGTGCCGACCTACCTGCGCGCGGCAGCGATCGCCGAGAGCGTCTTCGCACGCCATCCCGGCCATCCCGGCGCAGCCCACTACTGGATCCACGGCATGGACGACCCCGATCACGCGGCGGGAGCGCTGCGCGCCGCCGGGGCCCTGGCCGGCATCGCTCCCGATGCCGGGCACGCCCAACACATGACCTCACACATCTTCGTGGCACTCGGGATGTGGGACGACGTGGTCAAGGCGAACGAAAGCGCGGTTCACGTTGCCCACGCGCGGTCGTGCGGACACTACAGCGCGTTTCTCCACTATGGGTACCTGCAGCAGGGCCGCCTCGCGCTCGCCCGGCGCGTGCTGACTGCCTGCCGCGACCAGGCCGCGGGATCGCAGCCGGACCCATCCCGGCTCGATCCCGATGCCTACTCTTTCATCACGATGTGGTCGCGACACCTGCTGGACACCGAGGATTGGTCCGGTGCAGTGGCGCGCTGGCCGGTGGATCCGGGCACGTCCCCAGGGCCACGGTTGAGCTACTGGTTCACACGCGGGCTGCAAGCGGCCCGTCAGGGTGACACGGCCGCGGCCGGTCGTGCCCTCGCCGCCTACGTCACGGCACAAGAAGAGGTGGCGACCAGGCTGATGCAGGGTCCTGATGAGCCGGCGCCGGACGATTGGGAATTCCTCACCCGAACCGTGGTGCTCCGCCATGAGCTCGTTGGCGTGGTCCGGGGAGCGTTGGACACGCTGCGCATGGCGGCGGCGCTCGAGGACAGCATGCCGTACGCCTTTGGCCCGCCGTACGTGAATCAGCCCGCCCACGAGCTCGTGGGGCGGGCTTTGTTGGCTGCGGGGAAACCGACGGAAGCCGGTCAAGAGTACGCGGTGGCGCTCAGACGCACGCCGCGGCGGACGGCCGCGTTGCTTGGTCTCGCACGCGCCGCGGCGGCGGCCGGTGACCGGGCCGCCGCCGAGCGTGCGTATCAGGCGTTGCGGATGATCTGGCAGAACGCGGATGCGGACCTGCCCGGTCTGGCGCAGGCACGCGGCACGCCCTGAAAACGGAGCTACATCCCCAGCCAGAAGTTCAGCTTCAAGAGGAAGAGTTTTCCGCCGGTCCCTGGAACAACGCATTCGAGTCGTCGCCGAAATCGATGGTGCCCCGGTTCAGTGACGAGGCAGCACTGCGCGTCCACACGAGATACAGCGTCGATCCGGGCCGGTATTCCCAGCGCAGCACGGCGTTGCCGCGCAACGAGCGGAATACGAAGCTCGGGTTGACGATGACGAACCGGTCGGCGGGGCCCGCTCCGTCAGGATCGATAAAGTTCGAATCCGGTGCACCAGCAGTCCCGCGGACCAGTGAATCCGTCCCGATGTCCACGCCGTACACGAGCTTCTGCATGCTGCGCGGCGCCGCGAACTCCCGGTAGCTCGAGTACTCGCCGCTCGAGATGAGCGGCTGCACGAACAACTCGAAAGTCAAATTGGGCGTGAAGGTGACGTTGAGCCGCGTGTTCATCGCCACTTCGCTCTGCGTCAGATGCGAGAAGACGTAGCGCCGGCCATAGAACGCCGTGGCGGTCGAGTCGTCGAACGAGGTCACGAACTGGAAGCCGTTCCCGGAGCGGCCGAAGGATGGGCCGAGCGACAGCGAAATATTCGACGCTGGTCGAATTTGCAGATTCGCGCCAGTGGACCGATCGCAATCCCCTTCCCGATTACAACCCGACTCCGCGAAGAAGTTCACGCTGATCGGTTTGCGCCGGTCCGTCGAGATGTTCGTCGAAAAGAAGTCGATGCCGGGACGGCGCAGCACGGGACCACCACGCGACAGTCGGTCCTCCAACAGGTTCGGGCGATGGATCCAGAAACCTTGAATCTCCCAGTAGTTGAGCGGCTGGATGTAGGCGAACGCCTGCACCTGTCGGTCGGTGAGATCGCCGTCAAAGTTGTATTGCTGCTGCGCACCCACGATGAAGAACAGCTGGCGATATACCTTGGTCGGCTTGGTCCACTGCCGGAAGACGTTGCCGTTCATCCAGAAGTAGTCGGCACGGGAAAGGAAGGCGATGTCGTTGTTCTCGAACCCCGGCGTGCGCACGTTGGTCTGGATCTCCCACAGCCAGTTCCCCTGATCCCGAGCGAAGCGCGCATAGGCCCCGAGGCCGCGCAGCACCGTGGCGGTCGTGTCGTAGGCGTCGCTCAGGAACCCGTTCGATCCATTCTTGCGGTCCGGTCGCTGGAAATACCGTGCGCTCGAGCGCTGCATGCGCGCGATCGCCGCCGGGGACCCGGTGACCTGAGTCCCTGCGACCTGCGCCATCAGGTGGTAATTCCGCTGGTTGAAATACATGTCGGTGCCGAACCCGACCGACTCGGCACGCCGGCTCAACCGTGCACCGAGAAATGGATCGTCGAGGTCCCGCCATACGGAGGTGCCCATGACGCGGAGGACCGTGGCACCCTGACGTAGATCCTTCGCCACCCGGCCGACGAAGTAGTTCGTGAAGGGCTCGACCGTGACATGCGTGCGGCTGCTGTCGGTCAGCTGGACCAAAGCCCGCTCGCGCTTGGTGACCGCATCGAGCACCCCGATGGACCATCCCGAGGGGGTGCGCCCGGTCAACTTCGCCGCGCCCAGGATCGTGGTGTTATCCGGGATGTCCGCGTATTGACCCGTGGAGTAGGCGTTGTCCGCCCCCTGTGGCGAACGGCCGATGCGTCGCGTGTAGAACATCGAGAGACTGGAGACGTTCGAGCAGAAGAAACAATTCAATCCGCCGAACCCGAAATAGCCCGCGCCCTCGACGAAGAACGGCCGCTTTTCATCGAAGAACGTTTCGAACACGCCCAGGTTCACGACCGCCGGATCGACTTCGACCTGCCCGAAATCAGGATTGACCGTCGCCGCGAGGGTCAGATTCGAGGTGAGCAACACCCGGGCATCGACGCCGACACGGGCATCGACGGAATGCGCTTTCTCGAACGGATTGGTGGGATCGTTCACTGGGATATTGGACGAGCGGCCCACGACATACGGCAGGATTTCCGCGCGACCCGGTGCCCGCGTGATCGTGAGCCCCTGGAGATGGCCGAATCGCGAGGGGCCACCGGATTCGGTCAGCCCCCAGAACGACCATTGCGACAGCTCATTGATGCGGTTGACCTGACGCCAGATCTGGAGGCCCCACGTCTGCTCAGTAGACGTCTGCGGAAACCGGAGCTGCGAGAACGGGATCCGCATCTCGGCCGTCCAGCCGAGGGAATCGATCGACGTCTGGACCTCCCAGACCGGGTCCCACGAATCGTCCCCGCCCCCACCCAGGCCGTTGGCGTCGGAGCGCACCCCGGACGGGTTCACCAGGAAGAAGAGACGCCCGATGTGATCGTGATACGTATCGAAGATGACTTCGATGTAGTCCGAGTTCAGCTCCCCGTCGCGACGCACCAGCCGCGTGGTCACACCACGCCCCCCCAGCGAGTCGTACATCCGGGCGCCGACGTACATCGCCGCCCCATCGTAGGCAAACCGCACCTCGGTGCGTTGCGTCGCGGGCTGGCCCTCGCGGGGTTGGTTTTGTCGAAAATCGGTGGCGGCGGGGGCGCTCTGCCACACCGCCTCATCGAGTCTGCCGTCGAGGCGGATCGCTTCTTGGAGAGACACGGCCCGCACTTCGGGTCCGGGCGTGGGGTGAACGTTTTGCGCAGCCGCGGGTGCGGCAACAACGACGAGTGCCGTGACGACGCCGACAAATCTCGACATGCCCTGCCCCGGGGAAGGGTTACCTAATGTGACGCCCAGGCCCAGCTGATGGTTGCGGGGCGATGTCAGAGAATGGTCGGGGTCTGGTTCAGCGCCGCAGGCGGACGACCAGCCAGCTGGCCAGGTCGTCCAGCACGACGGCAGGCAGGCGCGTGTCCGCCAGACCAGGGTATTCGGTAGGCGAGCCGTCACCGTCGGTGTGCAGAAAGAGATGGTTCAGGTCCGCGTAGACCTTTTCGGTGACGTCCCGATTGCCGGCGTCGCGCAGGGTCGCTGCCAGCGTATCCGCCTGCCCCGCTGAGACCTGCCGGTCCAGCGCCCCCTGGAGGATGAGCACGGGAACCCGCAGCCGCCGCAGCACGGGCAGCGGGTCGTAGTCGGCGAACCACCGGGACCAGGCATTGGTCTGGGAAAACCGCTCGACGGTCTGGGGGACCTTGGCGAGCTCGGCCTGCCGCGTCGAGTCCGAGAGCCCCGGGGCGATCAGGATCGGTCGGCGGAATTGGTCGTCGAGAATGGCGCGGCCGTTTTTCGAGGGACCGGCGAGTAACACGATCCCGGCGAGCGCCGGATCCTCCGCCGCGACGATCGGCGCGATCACTCCGCCCTCGCTATGACCCACCAGGGCGATCCGGGTGCCGGTCAGGTCCCGCTGCGCGCGCAGCCAGGCAACGGCCTGCCGCACGTCATCCGCGTAATCGGCGGTCGTCCCGAGCGGCCCGCCCGAGCCGCCCACGCCACGATCATCCAGTCGCAGCACGCCGATGCCCTCCCGTGCCAGCCGCTCGGCCAGCTGGCGAAAGGGACGGTAGTTCGGCAGCAGCGGCCAGAGATCCTCGTCGCGCGTTTCCTGCCCTGACCCGGTGATCGTGACGACAATGGGCACCGGACGCGGACCAGCGATGGGCAGGGTGAGCGTGCCGGCGAGGGAGAAGGTGTCCCCCCGGACCGGCTGGATCGGGACGCGCACTTCTCGCGCGGTGTAGGCCGCGCCCGGCGGCGCCGTGTAGTCCACGGGCGGACGCCGCACGCCGGCCAGTGCCGGCAGTGTATCCCGTCCGTTCCATAGGTCGGCGTACACCCGCGTTACGGGGACCTCGATCCTCCCCGGCCGTCCGGCGATAAGGGTCGTCCGGGCCTCGAGCCCGGCGAAGGACACGATGCCTGAATCGCCTCGGTGCGTGACCGTAACGGGGATCGTCGAGTCGCCTCCCATCGGGAGCATCCGGATGACGGTGTCGCGGGGGAAGCGTCGCAGCAGCAGGGCCACCACCGCCACCGTCTGCGCGGGTAACACGCCGGCCACCGCGCCCGGGATGGTGCCGTTGGTGGTCGCACCGGTGCGTTTCGAGGTCGACGTCGTGCGCAGGGTGTCTCTGTCCACATTCACGGTGTAGGTGCCGAGGAGACTGTCGCCCGCAGCGTCGAACGCTTCAGCAGCGAAGCGCCGGAAGCGACCCGTGGAATCGAAGTCCGTCCGGCTATCGAGCTTCAGGTTGAGGATCGGAACCGTGATCGACAGCCGCACCTGCCCACGAACGCGCTCGAATCGTTCCCGGCCAACCTCGTTGCCGCCCTGATACAGGCGGTACAGTCCCGACAAGGCGGGCTGCTGGGCCGTCAGGACGGGTGGGAGGAGCGGCGCAAGCGCTGCGAGGACCAGCCCGAGCCGACTACGGTTTGCGGTGACGATCATCTTTCCTCCCGGTGCCGCGGAGACGCCCCGCCTCGAGAGCGGTTCGCCGCAGCAGGAATTCGATTTGCCCATTGAGACTGCGCAGCTCATCCGAGGCCCAGCGCTGCAGCGCGTCATAGAGCTCCGGGTCGATCCGAAGCAGAAACGCGCGACGCTCCGCCACGAGCCGGCCGCCGCCTATTGGTAGAGGGTGCCGGCGTTGACCACCGGCTGGGCGGCATGCTCGGAGCACAACACGACGAGCAGGTTGCTCACCATCGCGGCTTTCCGCTCCTCATCGAGCGACACGATGTGCTTGACGGATAGCTGCTCGAGCGCCTGTTCGACCATTCCCACCGCCCCGTCCACGATCCTGCGGCGGGCGGCGACGACCGCTCCGGCCTGCTGGCGGCGCAGCATCGCGCTCGCGATTTCCGGTGCGTAGGACAGGTGGCTGATCCGGGCTTCGAGCACCCGCACGCCGGCTTTGGCCAGCCGCGCCTGAATTTCCCCCTTGAGCGTCTCGGCGACTTCAGCGGTGTGGCTCGCCAGGGCCATCTGGCCCTCTTCATGGGCATCATAGGGGTACTGGTTGGCCAGGCCGCGCAGGGCGGCTTCACTCTGGACGTGAACGTAATTGTCGTAGTCGTCTACCTCGAACATCGCCTCCGCGGTGTCCACGACCTGCCACACCACCACGGCCCCGATCATGATCGGATTGGAGACGTGATCGTTCACTTTGAGCTTCTCGGTTTCGAAGTTGCGCACGCGCAGCGACAGGCGGCGCTTGGTGTACAGCGGGTTGGCCCACCACAGCCCGGCATCCTTCGCCGTTCCTACATAGCGGCCGAACAGCTGCAGAATCTTGCCGTGGTTCGGCTGCACGACGAAGAACCCGAACCAGAGGAGCGTCACGAACAGGACCGCGAGCGACCACGCGACAATCGGCCACAGCTGCCCCGCGAGGGCCTCCGCGACAAGCTGCCAGGGTGTCAGCACCGACAGGATGAGCAATACGACGATCATGGGCACGCCCGGCAGGGCGCGGACTCTTGATTCCCGGATCACCACGGTACCCTCGTAAAGAGACATGACTAGCAATAT
>DATFGN010000171.1:0-6026 GCA_035249405.1 Gemmatimonadales bacterium | reverse complement strand
CGCCGCTTGGGATCGATCTCCAGCTCACGGAATCCCTGACTCATGTCGAGCACGACACCGCGGCCGACGTTGCCGCCGGCCATGCCGCTGCCGGCGCCGCGCGGGACCAGTGAAAGGCGCTCTGCGGCACAGTGCTGCATGATGGCGGTGACTTCGGAAGGGCTGGATGGGATCGCGACAGCACGTGGCAATACTCGATAGACACCCGCACCCTCGGAGTAGGCCGCGAGAAGGCGGGGATCGGTCAGGAGGACGGGCATCAGTGCAAAGCTAGTCCCGAGACGGAGAGACAGAGGCTAAGGGGCTAAGACGCGTCGCGGTGGGACAGTTCACAGCTGCTTAGGAATTCCTCGGTAGCTTGAGACTACACAACCGCTACGCGTCTTAGCACCTCAGCCGCTGTCTGCCCGTCTACTCACTCGCCTAGTTTTTGCTTCAGTGCGTCGATTAGTTGCTGAGCAATCCGGTATCCGTCTGATCCTGTCGGCACTACCACTTCCAAGTCCCTTTCCTGTCTGGACGGGTCCAGCGTGGGTCTGTATACCGCTTCCACGGTGATCTGACTCTTGCTGGGCAGGTACGGATCCGCCCAGCAGCGGATTTTGACCGTGCTCATCAGGTCACCGGGGTCCGCATCGCCCGAGGTCGAGGCGTGGGTGCGCACATTGTACCACGCGGTCTCGACGTAGCCGTCCCTGGCGCTCGACCATTCGACGCGCAGCCCCTGCGTGGTGAGCCAGCCGACGGCCTCGGGCACGACGCTCGGAGGCGGTGCGTCCACCACGGCCACCAGCGCCTGCGGCGAAGGCAGAAACGGCGGCCGCGTTGTCACTGGCGTACATGCGGCGATCAACACAACACCCCCCAATCCCCAATCCGCAATCCGCAATCGCTTTCTAGTGCTCATGCGGGGGCGCGCCCGGCGGATCGACGTGCGGCTGTTTCGCCGAATCGGGCGCCGCGACGGAATCCATGATGGAATCCGCATGCTCGTGGGGCGGTGTTCCGGGTGCGTGCTGATGGGTACCTTCGCGGTTCTCGATCTCAGTTTGCATCAGGGTGGTAGGAATCCCGGCGGCGTGCTCGAACACCAGTTGGCCGCCCATTTGCCCGACGCGCACGAGTATCGCGACTCCCACCAGCATGACGACCTTCAGTACCTTGTCTTCAAGGCCCGTGTATTGAAACCGCCGCCACAGCTTCCATGCGAGGACGGCGGTGAACACACTCATGGTGACGATCCCCCACGTCTGATGCGCCTTCATCAGAGTGTGGATCGCCTCGCCGTGATCGATCTTGTCTTCCGCCAAGAGCCCGATGATCACCGCCGCCCAGCCGCCGATCACGCCGATCCACAGGCTCCAGATGCCGGCCCACAGGAGGGACTCGCGCTTCATGAGCCACCCGGCCAGATCGAACAGGACGGCGGCCACCAGGAGCGCGGCGGGAAAGTCGTTCACCGCGGCGTGCAGGCGTGGCAAGTCCAAGCCGAACATGTCAAACAGCTCCTTGGGTCTCAGAGTCCCAGGTTCGAGACGACGGGCGGTGCGGCAGAGTAGTCATAGAACCCCTTGCCGCTCTTCTTGCCATACATCCCGGCGAGCACCATGCGTTTCAGCAACGGTGGCGGGGCGTATTTCTGCTCCTTGTACTCCGCAAACATGATTTCGGCGATCTTGAACGTGGTATCGAGGCCGACGAAATCGAGCAGCGTCAGCGGTCCCATCGGATAGCCGCAGCCCAGCTGCATCGCCTTGTCGATGTCGCTCACGCTGCCCACGCCGTGCTCCACGGCGCGGATGGCGTCCAGGAGATACGGCACCAGCAGCAGATTCACGATGAAGCCGGAATTGTCCTTGGCCGCCACCGCTTCCTTCCCCAGCGAGCGGGCAAAGGCGAACGACCGTTTGAACGTCTCCTCGGATGTCGTGACCGTGCGCACCACCTCTACCAGCGGCATGAGCGGGACCGGGTTGAAGAAGTGCAATCCCACAAAGCGATCCGCACGCTTGGTGGCGGCGGCCATGGCGGCGATGGTCAGGCTCGAGGTGTTGGACGCAAAGATCGTCCCGCCGCCGCACAGACCGTCGAGCTCCTTCCACAAGACATTCTTCACTTCCAGATCTTCGGTCACCGCTTCGACCACGATGTCGCACGATTTCAGCTCCGCGGTCGTGGTCGTGAACGTGAGGCGTTGCAGCGCGGCGGCGCTGTCGGCGGCCGGCAGCTTTCCCTTCTCGACGAACTTGGCGAGCGACTTCTCGATGCTCGCTTTGGCCTTGTCGAGGATCGGCTGCGTCACGTCGCGGACGATGGTGTCGTATCCGGCCGTGGCGGCGACCTGAGCGATGCCGCTGCCCATCAGGCCACTCCCCAGGACCCCCACGCGCTTGATGTCGGCCATGGTCCTCTCAGGACTGAAATTGTTTGCGGATTTCGTCGGCAATGCGTTGAAACGCGCTGGCGCGAGGGCCGGGTAACGCGTGCTCCGGGCGGATTTCGCCACGCTCCAGCCGGTCCAGCACCTGCTCCAGGGCCACATGGATGCGCTCGCCCTGCGACCGGTTGCCGGCGAGCACGGGGAGCGCCGCAATGGACAAGACGGCGGCCGGCAGGAGGGCCACCGGCAGCAGCACGCCGAGGGCGATCGCGATTCCGGTCCCGGTCGCTCCGGCCGTCACGAGGCCAGCCGCGCCACCGAGGTGCGCGTTGCGCAGGTTCCGGATGTCCGCCACGAGCTGGACGTGACAGAATCCGCTCTCGAGCGGCGTCACCTGTCCCGAGACCTCGCTCGCGCGCGTCAGGTCGTAGGTCTTGCCACCAGCCTTGAGACCACGCTGCACCGACGCCATGAAGCCGACCTGGCGCTCCCACGTGGTGCGGTCCGGGTAGCGCCGCTTTACGCGCAGCAGCTCCTGATCCTCCATCCAGAGCGACAAGGAGCGTTCGACTGCCCCGCGGTCGCCGGGGACGACCCGGTGGGCTGCGATGCGCTTCGGCCCCCCCAGCGACCAGCCGCCTTTGGCGGCGTCCTCGGTCAGGCGCGTGCGCTCCTCGAGCAGCGCCTGCTTCAGGTACCGACCGGGGATGCCGACGTCATTGCCGAGCGCGATCAACTCTTGCTCGGTGAGGCCGTCGCCGATGTCCCGCTCGCCGGTCTGCAGCTCGGCGGCGCGCTGGATGATGCGGTCGAGTGCTTCTCGGCTGATCAGCTCGCCCGCCATGCCTACACTCGCACCTTGCCCTTATGCCGGACCGGGGGCAGTGCTTCACCCGAAGCCCGCGCCGGCAGGGCAGGCGCGGCGCTGTCGGGGCGGCGACCGATGGCGTCGAGCAACCCCTTGAAGAGGTCGATCGGAATCGGGAAAATCGTGGTCGAGTTCTTCTCGGAGGCGATTTCAGTCACCGTCTGGAGATAGCGAAGCTGGATCGCTGCCGGCTCGCGCCCGATGACGGCCGCGGCCATGGCCAGCTTCTCGGATGCCTGCAGCTCGCCTTCGGCGTTGATGACCTTGGCCCGGCGCTCGCGCTCCGCCTCCGCTTGCCGCGCGATGGCCCGCTTCATCTCCGGCGGCAGATCCACGTCCTTCACCTCGACCGCCGACACGTGGATGCCCCAGTCGTCGCTGCGCTGATCGATGATCTGCTTGAGGATCGAGTTAATTTTCTCCCGGTTGGCGAGCAGCTCGTCCAACTCGGTTTCGCCCAACACCGACCGGAGCGTGGTCTGGGCCAGCTGGCTCGTCGCATAGAGATAGTTCTCGACGCCGATGATGGCTTTCACCGGGTCGCTGACGCGCATATACAACACCGCGTTCACTTTGATCGAGATGTTGTCGCGCGTGATCACGTCCTGCGGGGGAATGTCGACTGCCATCACCCGCAGGCTCACCTTCTGCATGCGGGCGAAGAGGGGCGGCAGATAAATCAGCCCCGGGCCCTTGGCTCCCCAGGAGCGACCCAGAAAGAAATAGACGGCCCGCTCGTATTCCCGCAGAACCCGGAGTCCCGAGAACAAAAACAAGCCGACGGCCGCGAGGACGGTCAACAGCGGGTCAGGCATCGGTGCTCCTTATTGTGCAGGGAGGGCTTCCACAATCACCGCGAGCCCCTGTCCACCGCCGATGCAAGCGGACCCCAGGCCAAACCGCTTGCCGGCGCGACGCAACGCATGCAGCAGGTGAATCGTGATGCGCGTGCCGCTGGCGGCCAGGGGGTGGCCGATGGCGATGGCGCCACCGTGGACGTTGGTCTTGGCGCGATCGAGGCCGAGCTCTTTCTCGACCGCGAGGTACTGCGGCGCGAAGGCCTCGTTCACTTCGACCAGGTCCATCTGCTCGAGGGTCATCCCGGCCTTCTGCAGCACCTTGCGCGCGGCGGGGGCGGGTCCGATCCCCATGTACTTCGGCTCCACGCCGATCGGCGCCCAAGCCACGAGGCGCCCGAGCGGCTTTTTCCCGTGGGCGGTTGCGTAGGACTCGCTCGCGATGACGGTCGCCGCCGCTCCATCGGAAATACCCGACGCGTTGCCGGCGGTGACGAGTCCATCCTTCTTGAAGTAGGGCTTCAGGGCGGCGAGCGCCGCGAGGGTCGTCTCCGGCCGCATGTGCTCATCGGCGCGGAACTCGACGGTCTGGCCCTTCTGCTTGACCGGTACGGGGATCACCTCGTCCTGGAACACGCAATCGTCCCAGGCTTTCTTGGCGCGCTGTTGCGACCCGACGGCCACCTCGTCCACCTCCTGGCGGGTGAGCTGGTATTTCTCGGCCAGGTTCTCGGCGGTTTCTGCCATCGACAAGCCGCACTGGGGATCCTTCAACGCCTCCCACAACAGGTCTTCGAGCGGAGCGGGTCCGAGCCGCAGTCCCCAGCGGGCGCCGCGCACGACGTGGGGGGCCTGACTCATGGATTCGCCGCCGCCGGCGAGGACGGCCTCGGCTTCGCCCAGGATGATGAGCTGCGCGCCCTGGGTGATGGCCTCGAAGCCCGAGCCGCACAGCCGATTGACGGTGACGGCCGGGGTCTCGATCGGCAATCCCGCCTTGAGCCCGACATGGCGCGCCATGTAGATGGCGTCGGCCGAGGTCTGCAGCGCGTTGCCGAATACCACATGACCGATGTCGGCGACGGGCGTGCCGGCGCGCTCGATGGCGTGCCGGCTCGCGATGGCGGCGAGGTCGATGGCGGAAAAGTCCTTCAGGGAGCCGCCGAAGCTGCCGAATCCAGTGCGGACACCCGAGAGAAAGACGACGTCGGTACTACTGCCCTGGGTCTTCACACAAACTGCCTTGAGCGGGAGAACGCGAAATATACAGTGGTCGCCTAGGCTCGCCGCGCACGCTTCCAGTAGAAGTACGCGGGCGTGCCGAGCAGCACGATCCCCAGGCCTGCCAACGCTTGCACCGGCCGGGCGATGAAGGTGTTGACGACGACGACGGTCGCCGCCGCCACGAACAACGCCGGCGTTAGGGGATAGCCCGGGACCCGGAATGGCCGCGGCGCATCGGGCCGGCGTCGCCGCAGGACGAAGAGGCCGGCGGCGGCCAGCCCCGCGAACAACCAGCTCGCGAACACGACATAGGTGAACAGCTGCTCGAACGTGCCCGTGAGCGTGAGCAGGATCGCCCACACGGCACTCGCCAGGATGGCGAAGGCGGGCGTCCCGAAGCGCGGGTGGACTTCCGCCAGTTTCGAGAAGAACACGCCGTCACGGGCCATCGAGAAGTAGGTTCGCGGGCTGGTGAGCACGAGCCCGTTGGTCGCGCTGAAGACCGAGACCAGGACGGCGCCGCCGACGAGCTTCGCGGCGAGCGGCCCATACAGCACCCGCACGGCGTCCGCCGCAACCCGCTGCGTGCCGGCGACCTGGTCGGGACCCAGGGCGACGAGGTAGCCGAGATTGGCGATCAGATAGATCGCAATCAATGCGGCCGTGCCGATCACGATGCCGCGGGCGAAGGTCCGCTGCGGGTCGCGCGCCTCGCCGGCCGAGTTGGTGACGTTCACCCATCCTTCATAGGCCCACA
>DATFGN010000170.1:0-6281 GCA_035249405.1 Gemmatimonadales bacterium | reverse complement strand
CGGCGTGCCCTGCTCGTCCACGGCGCCGATCCGGTCGCCGTCCCCGTCGAACGCGATACCCAGCTCGGCCTGCTCTCGCTTCACGGCCGCCTGGAGGTCGCGAAGATTCTCGACGACGGTGGGGTCCGGATGATGGTTGGGGAACGTGCCATCGGACTGCGCGAACAACGGCACCACGTCGCAGCCGAGCGCGACGAGCGTCTCGATCGCGACGAGACTCGTGACGCCGTTGCCGCAATCCGCCACCACCTTCACGCGTCGCGCCAGCGGCGTGTTGCGCTGCACGATCGCGTCGCGATAGGCGGCGAGCACGCCCGTCTCCTTCGCTTCCTGGCCACCGGGCCGTACGGCGAACCGATCCTCGGAGATCAGGCCATACATCCCCTGAATGTCGTCACCGTAGATCGCCTCATGGGCGAGCACCATCTTGAAGCCGTTGAACTCCGGCGGGTTGTGCGAACCCGTCACCTGGATCCCGCCATCGACCGGCAGTGTGTGCGTAGCGAAATAGAGAGCCGGGGTCGGCAGCTCGCCCACATCGATCGCGGTCCCGCCGGCGGACACGATGCCCTGTCGCACCGCGGCGGTCAGCGGCGGCCCCGACGGGCGGTTGTCGCGCCCGACAGCCACACGCGGCGGGCGCCCCAACCGCTCGATCGCGAGCGTCGCGTAGGCAGCCCCGACGGCCCGGGCCAGCTCCGGAGTGAGCTGGTCGCCCGTCGTGCCGCGGATGTCGTATTGGCGGAAGATGGTCGCGGGGACGCGCATGGGTCCCCGCTCAGTTCCCGGACGGTGGCGTCGCGAGGTTCATACCCGGAGCCAATGTGCCCGCGCTGCCCTGGGTGAGCGCGAGCAGCTGGTTGGGACGTACCCCGTAGTACAGCACGGCCGCGATGCACACGGCCAGGGCCAGGCGACCAAGCCGGCCGAGCCGCATCCCGGCGTGCGCTTCGGCGAACGGAGCGGATTTCATGTACATCGCCATGATCACGGGCAGATAGTACCCTGCCGAGATCACGCTGGTGAGCACCAGCAGCGCCGCGAGCCAGCCCTTCCCGCCCGCTACCGCGGCCCCGAGGATGTACCACTTCCCGATGAAGCCCGCGGTCCCGGGGAATCCCAGGAGCGAGAGCATGCACACCGCCAACGCGAAGGCGAGCCAGGGTCGCGATGTGGCGAGACCCGCCAGGTCGTCGATCTGCACGTCGCTTTCGCCACCGCGCCCTTTAGCCGCGAGCAGGGCGAACGCCGCGAGGGACGTGAATCCGTAGGCGACGAGATAGAACAGCACCGCGGCCGTGCCCTGCGCATTGCCCACCGACACGGCGACCAGGATGTAGCCCGCGTGCGCGACCGAGGAGTAGGCGAGCATGCGCTTCAACGAGCGCTGCGCCAGCGCCACCAGGTTCCCCACGATCATCGTCACCACCGACAACCCGACCACGATGCTCGGCCAGGCGACGATGCCGGAGAACGCCACGACGAGCACGCGGGCCAGCGCCGCGAACGCCGCGGCCTTCACGGCGGTCGCCATGAAACCCGTCACGGGCGTCGGCGCCCCGTCGTAGACGTCGGGTGCCCACATGTGGAACGGCACCGCGGCGACCTTGAACGCGAACCCGACCAGGAGCAGCCCGAGCCCGAGCACCAGCAGCACGTTGCTGTGGAGGCCGAGCGAGGCAACCTGGATGCCGATCAGCGCGAGATTCGTCGTGCCGGTGGCGCCGTAGACGAGCGCGATGCCGTACAACAGGAATGCCGACGCGAACGCGCCCAGCAGGAAGTATTTCAGCGCCGCCTCAGCCGACTTGGCGCTGCGGCGATCCATTCCCGCCAAGACGTACACGGCCACCGACATCAGCTCGAGTCCCAGAAAGATCACGATCAAGTCGCCGCCGCCCGCCATCAGCATCATGCCGAGCGTCGCAAACACGATCAGCAGGAAATACTCCGGCGCCAGTTGCTGCTCGCGCTCCAGGTATTCGAACGAGAACAGCACCGTGAGCCCGGCCGCGCCCAGGAACAGCCAGTCGGCCACAAAACGGAAGTCGTCGACGGCCACCATCGGCGCGATGCCCTCGGTGGTCGCCACATTCCACCACAGCCACCATACGGCGACGCCCGTGCCCGCGAAGCCAATGAGGGTGAGCCAGCCTGCGACGCGCAGGTCGCTCGCGGTCTTGTGCCGCCACGCCACGACGCTGAGCAGCACCATCGCCCAGCCCGTGAGCACGAGCTCGGGCAGCAGGCCGAGCAGTAGATCGCGCGTCGTGGACAAGTCGAGAGTCATCGCGTGGCGCTCGGAGCCGCGGGGGCCGCCGGTTTCACTCGGTCGATCAGATGCTGGGCGGCGGGCTCCATGCGGGAGAGAATCGGCTTGGGATAGAGTCCGATCCAGAAGATCGCGGCCAGAATCGGGGCCAGGACCGCGATCTCCCGCAGCGAGAGATCGGGCAGCTTCTCGTTCTCGGACTTGTCCAGCTTGTTGAAGATGACCCGCTGCACCGCCCACAGTAGATAGGCCGCGGCCACGATCACACCGGTGGTCGCGATGGCGGCCGCCACGGGGTAGGTCCGGAACACACCGATCAGCACCAGAAACTCACCCACGAACCCGTTCGTCCCCGGCAGGCCGATCGAGGACAGCGACACGATGGTCAACACGGTCGCGAGCATCGGCACCACCCGGGCGATGCCGCCATAGGCGTCGATCATGCGGCTGTGGCGTCGCTCGTACAGCATGCCGACCAGGAAGAACAGCGCCCCGGTCGACAGGCCATGGTTGATCATCACGAGCAGGGCGCCCTGGACGCTCTGCAGCGTCAAGGCCCAGATGCCGAGCATCACGAATCCCAGGTGCGATACCGAGCTGTACGCCACGAGCTTCTTCACGTCCGGCTGCACCATCGCGACCAACCCGCCGTAGATGATCCCGGTGAGCGACAACACCACGATCACCGCCTGCACCGTCGGGTGCAGGGCGACCTCCGGGAAAAACGGCAGCGCGAAGCGGAGAAAGCCGTAGGTGCCCATTTTGAGCAGCACGGCGGCCAGAATTACCGAGCCCGCCGTGGGAGCCTCCACGTGCGCGTCGGGCAGCCACGTGTGGAACGGAAACATCGGCACTTTGATCGCGAACGCCAGGAAGAATGCGCCGAAGTACCACCACCCGGCACTGCCCAGCGAACCGATGTTGGTCAGGAGGAAATCGTAGTCGAACGAATGCACGCCGCTTTTTGCCGCGGCCGTGAAATACAGGCCGAGAATCGCCACCAGCATCAAGAGCGAGCCGAACATTGTATAGATGAAAAATTTGATCGCCGCGTACAGGCGCCGTTCCCCGCCCCAGATGCCGATGATGAAGTACATCGGCACCAGCATCACTTCCCACATCACGTAGAACAGGAACAAATCGAGCGCCACGAACACGCCGATCATGCCGGTGGTGAGCACGAGCAGATTGGCGTAGAACGCGCGCTCGCGCTTGGTGATGTACTGGTAGCTGCCCAGCACCGATAGCGGCACGAGAAACGTGGTGAGCAGCACCATGAACAACGAGATGCCGTCCACGCCCACGTGATAGCTGATGCCCCACGCCGCCACCCAGGGCCGCATGACCTCGAACTGCATGCCGGCTGCCGGGACAAAGCGCCACCACAGGGGAAGGGAGATCGCGAACTCGATCGTGCCCGCGGCCAGCGCGAGATGCTTGGCGACACGCTCGGGGGCGAGCCAGAGCGCCGCCGCGGCGACGAGCGGCCACACCAGCAGAACCGTGACGACGCTATGGTCGTACATCGGCTACTTGAGCGCCCGGGCCAGCACGACCACGACCCCGAGCACGAAGACGGTTACGTAGAAGCCCAGCTCACCGGTCTGGAGCCGGCTCGCGAGCCAGCCCAGGATGCGCGATACGGCGGCCGTGCCGTTCACCCCCGCCCCGTCCACGAGCTTCACATCGACGACGCGCCACAGCACGTTGCGAGACAGCCACCCCACGGGCCGGACGAACAGCGCGTCGTACAATTCGTCCACGTACCACTTCTTGTTGAGCACCTTGCCCAGCCCGGTTTCCGCCGGCGCCGAACGGGCCGGCACCAGGGCCGTGAGGTCGAGCGCGCGGAACGCGATCGCCAGTCCCGCCACGGCCACGGTCACCGCCACGCCGATCAGCACCCATTCGGTCTGGTGCGTCAGCGCGTGGGCCGGAACCAGAGCCGCTCCCGCCGCGGTCACGGGCTCAAGCCAGTGGTGCAGCCACGCATGCCCGCCCACGAGCTCGGGCAAGTTGATCACGCCGCCCACGGCGGACAGAATGCCCAGTACGACGAGCGGACCCGTCATCACCCACGGCGCTTCGTGCAGGTGTACCTGCTCGCGGGCGCCGGTCCGGGTCGGTCCGTGGAACGTGTACAGCATCATGCGCGCCATGTAGAACGCGGTCAGCAGGGCCGCGAACAGTCCCAGCCCCCAGAACAGGTACCAGATCGGTTGGACGGCGCCGCGCGCGAACGCCGCGCCCAGGATCTCGTCCTTGGAAAAGAACCCGGACAACGGCGGGATCCCCGCAATGGCGAGCGTGGCGATCCACATCAGCGTCGCGGTCCAGGGCAGGAAGCGCGACAGGCCGCCCATGTTGCGCATGTCCTGGGCATCGTCGTGCGAGTGGGTGGCGTGATAGGCGTGATGCATCGCGTGAATCACCGACCCCGATCCCAGAAACAGCAGCGCCTTGAAGAACGCGTGCGTGGTCAGATGGAAAATGCCCGCCGCCATCGCTCCGGTCCCCACGCCCACGAACATGTAGCCGAGCTGTGAGACCGTGGAATAGGCGAGCACGCGCTTGATGTCCCATTGCTTCAGCGCGATCGTGGCGGCGAACAGCGCGGTCAGCGCGCCCACGCCCGCGACGACGGCCTGCGCCACCGGAGCCAGGGCGAACAACACGTTGGTGCGCGCCACCAGGAACACGCCCGCCGTGACCATCGTGGCGGCATGGATCAGCGCCGAGACGGGCGTCGGACCGGCCATCGCGTCGGGCAGCCAGGTGTACAGGGGGATCTGGGCCGACTTGCCGGTGCAGCCGAGAAACAGCCACAAGGCGATCGCCGTCGCCGTGCCGCCGCCCAGGGTCAATACGGCCGGCGCCTTCTCGAACACGGTCGTGTAGTCGAGCGACCCCGTGTACTGCCAGATCAGAAACATCGCCACCAGGAACCCGAAATCGCCGATCCGGTTCATGATGAACGCCTTCTTGCCCGCATCGGCGTTCACCTTCTCGGAGAACCAGAACCCGATCAGGAGGTAGGAGCACAACCCGACCCCTTCCCACCCGACGAAGGTCACGGGAAAGTTGGCCCCGAGCACGAGCGTCAGCATGAAGAACACGAACAGATTGAGGTACGCGAAATAGCGCGCGTAGCCTTCGTCTTCCTGCATGTAGCCGACACTGAAGATGTGGATCAGCGAGCCCACTCCGGTGACCACCAGCATCATCACGACGGACAGCGCGTCGACCTGGAGCGCGTAGCCGACCTGCAGGGTTCCGACCGGAATCCAATCCCAGTAGTGGAACACGACCGGAGCTTCGGGATGCGCCTGCGTCAGCGCCCGCGCTACCAGCAAGGCGACGCCGAACGAGGCCAGGAGCGTGCCGACGCCCACCACCGACACCAGACCCTTGGTCCGGGGCCGCACGAACGCGATGGTCCCGTTCACCAGGAAGCCCAGCAGCGGCAGGGCCGGCACCAGCCAGACGAGGTTCATCCCTTGAGCAGATTGATGTGCTGCAGGTCCACCGTCTCCTTATGCCGATAGACGGCGAGCACGATGGCGAGCCCGACGGCCGCTTCGGCCGCGGCCACCGCCATCACGAAAAACACGAAGATCTGGCCGCTGGTGCCGAGCTGCTGGGCGAACGCCACGAACGTGAGGTTCACGGCGTTCAGCATCAGCTCGACGCACATGAAAATGACGATCGCGTTGCGACGCAGCAGCACGCCAGCGGTTCCGATCGCGAACAGCACCGCGGAGACGACGAGCGACGGCCCGAGGAGCATCTAGAGTTTCCGCTTGGCGAGCACGACCGCCCCCACGACCGCCGCGAGCAGCAGCACGCTGGTTATTTCGAACGGGACGAGGAAGGTGTCGAACAGCGGACCGGCCACCGATCCGACCACCCCCTGCTGACGCTGCAGCGCCGCGACCGTGCCGGGCGGCAGCTGGATCGCCGCCGGAGGGGCGGCGTCGGCCAAACCGCGCAGCTGCACCAGCAGGGCGAC
>DATFGN010000169.1:0-2361 GCA_035249405.1 Gemmatimonadales bacterium | reverse complement strand
CCCCTCCCGCCCCATCATCCCCCAAAAGCGTCGCGACATCCCCCGGCGCCACGGACTGCTCGCCCACATCGACGAGCGTCAGATCCATCGTCACCGTCCCGACAATCGGACACGATGCGCCGTGGAGCAGCACGCGACCGTGCCCGTCGGGCCCCAGCCCGGGCGGTACCCCGTCGGCATAGCCGATCCCGAGCGTGGCGATCGTCGTGTCCCGCGGCGCTTGCCACCGGGCGTTGTAGCTCACGGTGTCGCCGGCCCGCACGCGACGCACGCTGGCCACCCGAGCGCGGATGCTCACGACGGGCCGGCCGGGAATGATGGCACCCCCTGGAGTGCCGCCGTAGAGGTAGATTCCCGGTCGAACCAGGTCGAGCGCGCAGCGCGGGTCGGACAACGCCGCCGCGCTGTTGGCGACGTGTCGCAGCGCCGGTTTCCGGGGCAGCCGCGCCAACGCCGCGAAGTACCGCTCCAGCTGTTGCGTCACCGAATCGTCGGCGCATTCCGACGAGTGCAGCTGCGTGAATGCACCCTCGAACCCAGTCCGGTCGACGGCGGCGGCCACCTGCTCGATCTCGTCCCACCGGACGCCGCCGCGCGCCATCCCCGTGTCGATCTCGAGATGAAACGGGCCATCGTCCCAGGCCTGCAGCGCTTCCGGGTGATCGAACACCGGCGTCAGCCGCGCCGCGCGATACTCGCCAAAGCGCGCCGGCCAGGCCGGCAGGAGCACCAGGATGGGTCGGGAGATTCCCGCCGCGCGGAGCTCGGCCCCTTCCTCAACCGTGGCGACGCCGTATCCCCACGGCTCGACCGCTTCCAACGCTCGAGCGACGGCCACGGCTCCGAGCCCGTATGCGTTCGCCTTCACGATCGGGAGGAGCCGCGTGCCCGCCGTGCGCGCCACCGTGCGGGCATTCTCGACGACAGCCGCGAGGCGCACTTCCACCCACGCGCGGCTGTTGGGCGCGCTGATTGACACGTTCACATGAGCCGATATCATACCCGGCAAGGAGGCTAAATGCAAGGCGATTCAGCGCTTGGACGCGCGCTGGCACTCGTGCGGGAATTACGAAAACGCTCCCCTTGGAATGCCGCGCAGACCGCCCAGACGCTCCGGCCCTACATGGTGGAAGAAGTGCTCGAGCTGGATCACGCGATCGCGAGCGGCGATCCGCTGCAGCTGCGTGAAGAGGTGGGCGACATCCTGTTGCACGTCGCGTTCCAGATCGTACTCGCCGAAGAGCGCAGTCAGTTCGACGCGGAGACGGTGGTGCGGTCGCTCGAAGAAAAGATGCGGCGGCGCCACACGCACCTGACGAGCGGCGTGGCGGCGGTCCCCGCCGCCCGGGACTCGTGGGAGCGCAGCAAGCGACGGGAAAGCTCGAGCGGCCGTAGCGCGTTCGCCGGCGTCCCACCGCACCTGCCGCCGCTCCTGATGGCGTTGCGGCTGCAGGAGCGCGCGTCCGGCGTGGGGTTCGATTGGCCCGACGTGCGTGGACCGCAGGCCAAAGTCCGTGAGGAGATGGCAGAGCTGGAGCAGCTCTCGCCCGCGGACGGCCACGAGCGGTACGCCATCGAGATCGGTGACCTGCTGTTCGCCGCCGTGAACCTGTCGCGCAAGCTCGGCGTCGATCCCAACCAGGCCATGGAGCTCGCCAACGCCAAGTTCCGGTACCGCTTCGAGGAGGTCGAGCGGATGGCGCGCGAGCGGGGCGTGGAGATCGGGGAGGCGACCTTGGATGAACTGGATACGCTGTGGGAAGAAGTGAAGTCGGCAGGGAGCTAGACAGCCTCGAATCGCCCGATCAGCGTCTCCGCTTCGGTCAGCGCGTCCGATTGACGGTCGAGCGCTTCGTAGTCGAGGCGCCACTGCCGCTGAAACGCTGCAAAACCATCACGCGACTCCCAGCGGTCGATCGTGAAATAGGTGCCGTCGGCCCCGCGCAGCAGCTCCGTTCCCAGGAATCGGGCGCTCCGGGCAAACAGCTTGGCCCACGCGCCATTGGGGCCATACACGCCTTCGAATTCGCGCTCCATCCCCTCGCGCGGCGTAAACTCCCAGACAATCACATGCATGTTTTAACCCCTGCCGTCTCCTACCGTCCCCTACCGTCCCATCTACGGCCACAGCTTGTACAACATTCTGGGGAACGCGATCGCCTCGCGGATGTGCGCCAGGCCACAGATCCAGGCCACGGTGCGCTCGACGCCGAGTCCGAACCCCGCATGGACGAAGCTGCCGTATTTGCGCAGATCCAGATACCAGCCGTACGCCTCCTCGGGCAGCCCCTCGGCGCGGATGCGCGCCAACAACTTCTCGTAGTCGTCCTCGCGCTGGCTGCCCCCGATGATCTCGCCGTA
>DATFGN010000168.1:0-10637 GCA_035249405.1 Gemmatimonadales bacterium | reverse complement strand
TCAGTCTCTGTTACGAATTCGTGACAGATCTCGTGTTACGCGATTGTGACAGCGCCGAATGGGCTCTGTGATGGCGTCTTCCGACCTTGAGCATGCCCGCTTGGGCCAAACGACAAACCCTTTCGTGAGGAACAAGGAGTCAACCGTGCACCGCACACTGTCGAGTTGCCTGCGAGGGCTCGCTCTCGCAAGCGCGCTGATGCTCCCGCGTCTCGCGGCCGCGCAGGGCCAGACGCAGGTCATCGTCAGCGGCGTCGGCTACCTGCAGTACGTGTATCAGCTGAAGGACACCGCCAACCACAACAACAACTTTGACGTCACACGCGCGTATGTGAACCTCATCGGCCGCTTCGCGGGCGGTGTGGGCGCCCGGGTGACCTTGGACATCAACCGACCCACCGGTGACAATTCGCTGCGCTACCGGCTGAAGTATGCCTTCGCCACGTACACCCCGACCGGCAGCCCCCTCACCTTCAAGCTCGGCATGATTCACACCCCCTGGGTCGATTTCGAAGAGACCCTGTGGGAGTACCGCATGCAGGGCACCATCGCGATGGACCGGAACGCGTATCTGACGTCTTCGGACATCGGGTTCGGCGTCGATGGGAAATGGGGCCCGGACAACGTCAACATGCAGCTGGCGTTCGTGAACGGGGAGAGCTATAGCGGCGGCCCTGGCGATCAGCGCAAGGACCTGGAAGGCCGTGTGTCGGTTCGGCTGCTGATGACGGACGACTCGAGCCGCGTCGGTGGGCTGCGTCTTTCGGGCTACGGCGGCTACGGCAAGCCGACGGGCGGCGGCCAGCGCAATCGGTTCCTCGGCATGCTGTCCTACAAAACGAAGCAGGTCACCCTGGCCGGCGAGTTCGCGGTCACCAAGGACTCCTCGACCGCGACTCCGACCCCCTCGACGTCCGGTCGCGTGATTACGGCGTTCGGCGTGTACAAGGTGCCGAGCTCCAAGGTCGCGTTCATCGCCCGCGTCGACATCGTCGATCCCAATACAGGTTCCGCAGCCACCGGCGACAAGCAGACCCGGATTATCGGCGGCGTCTCCTACCAGCTGAGCCCGAATCTCCGGCTGCTGCTGGATCTCGACAACCTGAGCTACGAAGGCACGCCCACGCCGGCGCAGGAAGCCGTCCGGTCGCAGCTGCTGTTCCAGACTCAGATCACCTTCTGACCGAACGAGGCAACGCAATGAAGCGCAGTGCACTCTTGGGCGTGGCGGCGGTGCTGGGGTTGAGCGCCGCTCCCGCAGCCGCGCAGGTGAAGCTGACCGGCGCCGGCGCGACGTTCCCCAACGTCATCTATCAGAACTGGATGCTGACCTACAACCAGGCGAACCCTGGCGTGCAGCTGAATTATCAGTCGATCGGCTCGGGCGGCGGCATCCGGCAGTTCTCGGACAAGACCGTCGATTTCGGCGCCTCGGACGCCCCGATGACCGACTCGGCCATCGCGGCGATCCAAGGCAACGTGCTGCATATCCCGACGGTGCTGGGAGCCGTCGTGGTGACCTACAACCTGCCCGGCGTCAGCCAGCAGCTGAAGTTCACGCCGGCGATCATCGCCGACATCTTCCTGGGCAAGCTCACCAAGTGGAACGACGCCCGCATCGCGGCCGTCAATGGGGGCCTGCGCCTGCCCGACATGGACATCCTCGTCGTCCATCGCTCCGACGGCTCAGGCACGAGCTACATCTGGACGGACTACCTGTCCAAGGTCAGCCCGGAGTGGAAGGACAAGGTAGGGAAAGGCACGTCGGTCAACTGGCCGGTCGGTTTGGGTGGCCGGGGCAACGAAGGCGTGGCCGCCACGGTGAATCAGACGCCGGGGGCTGTCGGCTACGTCGAATTGGCGTACGCCCGTGGCAACCGGCTGCCGTATGGCCAGGTGCAGAACCGGAGCGGGGCGTTCATGAACCCCACCCTGGAGGCCACCACGGCGGCGTTCGCCGCCGCCATGCCCAGCATGGGTCCGACCACGGATTTCCGGGTATCAATTACCGATCCGGCGGCCGCGGACGCATATCCGATCGCCAGCATGACCTATCTCTTGCTGCGTAAGCAGTACGAGGATCCGGCCAAGGCGACTGCGCTCGTCAAGTTCGTGTGGTGGGCAGAAACCGAGGGACAGGCGAAGGCGGCCCCACTGGGGTATGCCCCGCTTCCCGCCGCCCTGCGCCCCTGGATCGCTGACCGGCTCGGCTCGATCACGGCGGGCGGTCAGAAAGTCTGGACAGCTTCGGCAGCTCGTTAACCCCCTCCGTAACGACTGCCACTTACCCCCACAGGGCCCTCCCCTGTGGGGGTTTTTCTTGTAGCCCTCCCGGTGACGCGTTCGTTACATGGGCGTGACGGGTCGCTTGCGGGCGCGTCCTACCTTGCCGGGGTGAGTCTCGAGACCGTCGACACCTCCAATAAGGTGAAGGCCGCCGTGCGTGCCGCGGCTCCTTCGTCGCCGAGTCTCGTCCGCCGCCATACCCGGAACATCGGCGATCCCGCCTATCGCGTGATCCTTACGGCGCTGGCCGTCATGCTGCCGTTGTTGCTCCTGGCGGTCGCCGGCCAGCTCGCCATCAGCTCCGCTCCAGCCCTCAAGAAGTTCGGCTTCAATTTCCTGTGGACGACGACGTGGGACCCCGTGGCCGAGGTGTACGGGGCGGCCCCGATGATCTTCGGCACCGTCGTGTCCTCCCTGCTGGCATTGCTCATTGCGGTTCCGCTGGCGCTCGGTACGGCGATCTTCTTGACCGAGTTTGCTCCGAAATGGCTCCGGCAGCCGGTCGGCTTTCTGGTCGAGCTGCTCGCCGCGGTGCCGAGCGTGGTCTACGGTCTGTGGGGCGTGTTCGTGCTCATCCCGATGCTGCGCACGGTGGCCGTGCCGCCGCTCCGGGCGGCGCTCGGCTGGACGCCCTTCTTCAAGGGCGTGTTCTACGGCAACTCGATGCTGGCCGGTGGGGTGATCCTGGCCATCACGATCGTGCCCTACATCGCGGCCGTTTCCCGCGAGGTCCTGCTCGCCGTGCCGGCCACACAGCGTGAGGCGGCGATGGGGCTCGGCGCCACGCGGTGGGAAGCCGTGTGGAGCGCCGTGCTGCCCTATGGCCGGGCGGGAATCATCGGCGCCATCATGCTCGGCTTTGGCCGCGCGCTTGGCGAGACGATGGCCGTCACTATGCTGATCGGGAATCGGCACGACTTGGGCGCCTCGCTGTTGTCCCCGGCATACACCATGGCCGCGGCGATCGCGAACGAGTTCAGCGAGGCCACCACGTCCATGTATCTGTCCGCGCTGTTCGCCGTCGGTCTCGTGCTCTTCGTCATCACGATCACGATCAACGCCCTGGCCCGTCTGCTCGTGTGGCGCGTGGCTAAGGGGGCCGCGGTGGGGAGCAAGGCCCTGTGACCGGTCGCGCGTGGCGGCGCCGCATCAAGAGCGGGACGATGACCGCCATCGTAGCGGGGCTCGCACTGCTGGCCGTCGCCCCCCTGGTCGCCATTTTCGCCGACCTGGTGCACAAGGGCGCAACCTCGATCGACTGGAACTTCTTCTTGAAGAGCCCCGTGCCGGCAGGAGAAACCGGCGGCGGCGTGGCGAACGCAATCGTCGGGACCGCGATCGTCGTGGCGCTCGCCTGCCTGGTCGGCATTCCCATCGGGGTGGGGAGCGGGATGTTCCTGGCCGAATACGGCAATGGTCGATTGGGCTGGATGATCCGCTTCATCGCCGATGTGATGAACGGGACACCCTCGATCGTCGTGGGGATTTCGGCCTGGACGTGGCTGGTCCGTCCCGTCGGCCACTTCTCGGCGCTCGCCGGAGGCGCGGCGCTGGCGATACTCATGATTCCCATGCTGGCTCGCACTACGGAGGAGATGGTCCGTCTCGTACCCAATTCGCTGCGCGAAGCGGCGCTGGCGCTGGGGTATCCGCGCTGGCGCACGTCGCTGACCGTCGTGGCGCGCACGGCCCTTGGGGGCATCGTGACCGGCGCCCTCGTCGCCGTGGCCCGCGTGGCCGGAGAGACCGCCCCGCTGTTGTTCACCGCGCTGGGCAACCTGAACTTCTCCACGACGCCCACCGAGCCGATGCAGACCCTGTCCCTGCAGATCTACGTGTACGCCACCGGCCCGTTCGAAGAGTGGCACCGCCTGGCGTGGGCAGCGGCGCTCGTCCTTATGGGGATGGTGCTCACGCTTTCCATCGCGGCCCGCTGGGTCACCCGGCGACGCCATGCCCAGTAACTCCGTGGCGGCGCCGCTCGAGCCTGCGGTGACGCAGCCCAAACTGACTGACCGGGCGCCCGTAGCAGCCGCGGCCAGCGTCGAAACCGCCAAGGGGCCGGACAATGCTCTGGTGCGGATCGAAGCACGCCGGCTCACGGCCCTGTTCGGCCGGACGGCTGCGGTGCGCGATTGCTCCTTGTTCTTTCCGACCAACACCGTCACCGCCATCATCGGCCCCTCCGGTTGCGGGAAGAGCACGTTCCTGCGCTGCCTGAACCGGATGCACGAACTGTCGGACGGCGGCTGGGTTACGGGATCGGTGCTGCTGGACGGGGAGGACATCTATGCGGGCACCATCGATCCCGTGAGCGTGCGGCGCCGGGTGGGCATGGTATTCCAGCGCCCGACCCCGTTCCCCACGATGTCGATCTACGACAACGTGGCGGCGGGGTTGCGGGTCGGCAACGCCGGCCGGCGGGTCGATTTGGATCAGGCAGTCGAGCGGGCGCTGCGTCAGGCTGCATTGTGGGAAGAGGTCAAGGACCGGCTGCACTCAAGCGCCATGGCGCTCTCGGGTGGGCAGCAGCAGCGACTCTGCATCGCCCGCGCCGTCGCGCCGGCGCCGGAAGTGCTCCTGCTGGATGAGCCAACCGCCTCTCTCGACCCCGCTGGAACCCAGCGCATCGAGGAGCTGTGCCACGAGCTGAAACGGCAGTATACGATCGTGATCGTGACCCACAACATGCAGCAGGCGGCGCGGGTCTCGGACTACACGGCCTTCTTCTACTTAGGGGAGCTGGTCGAGATCGATCGCACCACCCAGCTGTTCACAAAGCCGGCCAAGGAGCAGACCGAGGCTTATCTGACGGGACGGTTTGGATGACCGCCGCGGCCCGCCTCCTGACGATTCCCCCGGAGCCCGTGAGCCCATTCCCCGCCATCGACGTTCGTGATTTCGCGTTCTGGTACGGGCAACGCCAGGCGCTGGCCGAGCTGACGCTGGCGATTCCGCGCCGAGCCGTGACCGCCCTGATCGGACCATCGGGCTGCGGCAAGAGCACGTTCCTGCGCTCGCTCAACCGCATGAACGATCTCATCCCCGATACGCACCACCGCGGGGACATCCTCCTGGAGGGCGTGTCGCTGTATTCGCCCGGCACCGACGTCGTGGAGCTGCGCCGGCGGGTCGGCATGGTGTTCCAGCGCCCTAATCCGTTCCCCAAGACCGTCTTCGACAATGTCGCATACGGCCCGCGTATCAACGGCTTCGCATACGAACGGGAGATGCCCGACCGAGTCGAGCGGGCGCTGAAGCACGCAGCATTGTGGGATGAGGTCAAAGACCGCCTCGACGATTCGGGAACCAGTCTGTCGGGAGGCCAACAGCAGCGGCTGTGCATTGCGCGGGCGCTCGCCAACGAGCCCGAAGTGCTGCTCATGGACGAGCCGTGCTCGGCGCTCGACCCGATCGCCACCGAACGCATCGAGGAGCTGATCGTCGCACTGAAACGGGATTACACGATCGTGATTGTCACGCACAACATGCAGCAGGCATCGCGCGTGTCCGAGTTCACGGGCTTCTTCTATCTGGGGCGTCTCGTCGAGTTTGGCGATACGGCGCAGATCTTTACGCGGCCCCAGGACGAGCGGACCGAAGCCTACATCACAGGACGGTTCGGATGACCCCCCAGCTGGCGCACCGCCATTTCCACGACGAGCTCTCGGACTTGAAGTCCACCCTCCTCGCCATGTCGGCCGAGGCCCAGACGTCCCTCGCAGCAGCGGTCGAGGCGTTGTTGCAGCGAGACGGGACGAAGGCCGGGCAGGTGATCGCCGCCGACCACAAGATCGATGCGCTCGAGGTCGAGATCGAAGATCTCGTGGTCAAGCTGCTCGCGACCCAGCAGCCGATGGCCAAGGATCTCCGGCTCCTCATGGCCGCATTGAAGATCGCGAACGACCTGGAGCGCGTCGGCGATCACGCCGTGAACATCGCCCAGTCAGCCGAGCGGCTGCAGGCGGCCCCGCCGATCGTTCCTGAGCCGGAGATCATCGAGATGGCCCGCATGGCCCGCCGCATGCTGGCCGATGCCCTGGACGCGTTCGTGCGCGCCGACGCGGCGGCCGGCCGCGTGGTGTGCCAGCGCGACGATCAGGTGGACGGCCTCCATGACTCCGTGTTCCGGATTCTGCTCACGCACATGATGGAGACGCCGCATATCATCAGCGCGGCGATGGAGCTGTTCCTGGTGAGCCGCAATCTCGAGCGGGTGGCGGACCTGGCGACGAACATCGCCGAGGACGTGGTGTTCCTGGTGGAAGGCAAGAGCATCAAGCACCATATCGAGGAAGGCGTGCCGCGGGGGAAGGTCGTCTAACCCGTCGTCAGCGGTAGGTGTAACCTCCGGGCAAGACCGGCCGCCGCTCGACGTACTCACGTTTTGCGAACAACCGGATCAGCACCAGTCCGGCGACAAACCCACCAATGTGGGCCATGAAGGCCGTCCCCCCGCCTTGCTGATTCCCCAGCTGCGGCAGGCTGCCCAATACTTGGAGCAGAATCCAATAGCCCAGCATGACGTACGCCGGGAGCGAGACGGTCGTGATATAGAATCCCAGCGGCAACAGCGCGTGGACCCGGACCCGCGGGTAGAGCATCAGGTAGGCGCCCAATACCCCGCTGATCGCGCCGGACGCCCCGACCATGGGGACCGTGGAACTGGGTGAAATGGCGACCTGAGCCGCCGCAGCGGCCACCCCGCACGTGATGTAGAACACTAGGAACCGGATGTGCCCCATGGCATCTTCGATGTTGTTGCCGAACACCCAGAAAAACACCATGTTGCCGATCAGATGCATCCAGCCGCCGTGCATGAACATCGAGGTCAGAATCGTCCAGTATTGCGGTCCGGCATCCACCGCACAGAACACGCCCGGCGCCATCTCGACACCCGCCCCGGGGGGGACGCGCTGCAGAACTTCCGCCGGGATCAAGCCGTAATTGCAGACGGCACTGATGACAGACCGCTCGACCCCCAACCCCTCGATGACCACCCAAGCGAGCAGGTTGAGGGCGACGATTCCGACCGTCACAATCGGGGTCAGAACAGTGGGATTCTCATCGCGATACGGGATCACGCGGCTAATCCTATGTGGAGCATGGGGGTTGCGCAAACTGCCGTTTTGACACCTTTTCCAGGCACGCCGGTTGCTTTTGCGACCGCCGGCTAGGAGTGCGCATCACCCTCTTTATGTAAGGAGCAAGGCGTCATGGCTGAAAAGATCATCGGAATCGACCTGGGCACGACGAACTCCGTCGTCGCCGTGATGGAGGGTGGCGATCCGGTCGTGATTCCCAATGCCGAGGGCGGGCGGACCACGCCCTCCGTGGTGGCGTTCACCAAGGACGGCGAGCGGTTGGTCGGGCAGGTCGCAAAGCGCCAAGCAGTGACCAATCCACAGAACACGATCTTTTCCATCAAGCGATTCATGGGTCGCCGCCTGGGCGAAGTCACCGAAGAAATCAAGCGGGTCCCCTACAAAGTCGTCTCGGGAACCAACGAGCTTGCGTCGGTCGAAATCCAGGGGAAGCGCTACACGCCTCCGGAGATCTCGGCCATGATCCTTCAGAAAATGCGGCAGACCGCCGAAGACTATCTGGGTCACAAGGTGGAGAAGGCCGTGGTGACGGTCCCCGCCTATTTCAACGATTCGCAACGCCAGGCGACGAAAGACGCCGGCAAGATTGCCGGGCTCGACGTCGTCCGGATCATCAACGAGCCGACTGCCTCGGCCCTCGCCTATGGGCTGGATAAGAAGAAAGAGGAGAAGGTGGCCGTGTACGATCTCGGCGGCGGCACCTATGACATCTCCGTGCTGGAGCTGGCCGAGGGCGTTTTCGAGGTCAAGAGCACCAACGGCGACACGCATCTGGGCGGCGACGATTTCGACGCCCGCATCATCCAATGGCTGGTGGACGAGTTCAAGCGCGACCAGGGCATCGACCTCTCCAAGGACCCGATGGCGCTGCAGCGCCTGAAAGAAGCCGCCGAGAAAGCCAAGATGGAGCTGTCGACCGTGATGCAGACCGAGTTGAATCTGCCGTTCATCACGGCCGACCAGTCCGGTCCGAAGCACCTCAATCTGTCCCTCACGCGCGCCAAGCTGGAGCAGCTCGTGGAAGACCTGGTGCAGCGCACGCTGCCGCCCATGAAGCAGGCGCTGAAGGACGCGGGCCTCGAGCCCGGGCAAATCGACGAAGTGATCCTGGTCGGCGGCCAGACACGCATGCCCAAGGTGCAGGAGATCGTCAAAGGCTTTTTCGGGAAGGAGCCCCACAAGGGCGTCAATCCGGACGAGGTGGTGGCGATCGGCGCCGCGATTCAAGGCGGTGTGCTGGCCGGTGAAGTCAAGGACGTGCTGCTGCTGGACGTGACGCCGCTGTCGCTGGGCATCGAGACGCTCGGCGGTGTGACCACCGTGCTCATCCCTCGCAACACAACGATTCCGACCAAGAAGTCGGAGATCTTTTCGACCGCCGAGGATACGCAGACCACGGTCGAGATTCACGTGCTGCAGGGCGAGCGGCAGATGGCGATGGACAACCGGACCATCGGCAAGTTCCAGCTGACCGGCATCCCGCCGGCTCCGCGGGGCGTGCCGCAGGTCGAAGTCACGTTCGACATCGATGCCAACGGCATTCTGCACGTCTCCGCCCGGGACAAGGCGACCGGCAAGGAGCAGAAGATCCGGATCGAGGCGTCGTCGGGGCTGAGTGACAAAGACATCGACAAGATGGTCAAAGATGCGGAGTCGCACGCGTCGGATGACAAGAGCCGGCGCGAAGGCATCGAGCGCCGCAACCGCCTCGACAGCATGGTGTACGAGGTAGAGAAGAACTCCAAGGAATGGGCCGACCGGCTGGACGCCGGCCTCAAGACCCGGCTGGACGGTGCGGTCGAAGGCGCCCGGCAGGCGCTCCGGAGCGGCAACCCCGACGATATTGCCAAGGCGTTGGAGGAGCTGCAGCAGTCCTACTCGGCGGCGGGCGCGTCGCTGTATGCGGCCGCGCAGGGCTCCGCGGGTCAGGCCGGTGCCCCCGGCGATGGCGGGGCCGCGCCCGGTGCGGATGCGGGCACGCCCAAGCAGGAAAACGTCGTCGATGCGGACTACGAGATCGTCGACGACGACAAGAAGAAGTGAGCAGACCGTCGCACGAGAGAACAATTCACGCGGGACTGACGCATGTCGGTACGTACTAGAGCTTGGTTGAAATTCATCGGCTTGGTCGGGTTGGCATTTGTGCTGGGGCTGGGGTTCGCCTCCGCCCTGGACCTGCCCAAGAAGACGTCCGCGGAGCCGGCGGCGGTTGTGCTGCAAGGATCCACGCAGCGTCCGGTGATCCCGGCCGCGCGGCCCGTCGCCGACTTGGGCGAGGCCTTCGTCGCCGTGGCCGAGCAGGTCAAGCCGGCCGTGGTATACATCACGTCGGAAATCCGGCGCAGCGCCGATACGCGGCGGCTGCCGCCGGGCTTCGAAGACTTCTTCCCGCAGTTCAAGGGTCGGCCCCAGATCCAGCAGGGGTCCGGTTCCGGGTTCATCGTCTCTCCTGACGGCTACATCCTGACCAATAACCACGTCGTTGCGGGCGCCGCGAAAGTCACGGTGAAGCTGCTCGACAACCGGGAGTTCGAGGCTCATGTCGTCGGCACCGACCCGCAAACCGACATCGCGGTCATCAAGATCGACGCCAGAAACCTGCCCGTCGTCGCGTTCGGCAATTCCGACTCGACGCGGATCGGCGAATGGGTCCTCGCGATCGGCAATCCGCTCGGGGATGAATTCACGTTTACCGTCACCGCGGGAATCGTGAGCGCCAAAGGCCGCGGCTTGCGCGGGCTGAGCGAATCCCGCTACGCGATTCAGGACTTCATTCAAACCGATGCGGCCATCAATCCGGGAAATTCCGGTGGTCCGCTCGTTAACGTTCGCGGCGAGGTCATCGGTATCAATGCCGCGATCGCGAGCGAGACCGGCTACTACTCCGGCTACGGCTTCGCCATTCCGATCAATCTCGCCCGTACCGTCATGCCACAGCTCGTCGCGAGCGGGCATGTCCAGCGGGCGGTGATGGGCATCGGCATCGACCGCGTCAGCCCCGAAGACGCGGCGGCCGTGGGATTGCGGGACATTCGCGGTGTCCTGGTCGAAAGCTTCACCAGCGACGCGTCGCCGGCCAAACGGGCCGGGATCCAGCTCGGCGACGTCATCATCGAGCTGGACGGCCAGCCGGTGAACTACGTCGCGCAGCTGCAACAGCGCGTCGGATTCAAGAAGCCGGGCGAAACGGTGTCCGTGACAGTCCTGCGGCAGGGCGGGGTTCGGAAGACCTTCACCGTGCGCCTG
>DATFGN010000167.1:0-3361 GCA_035249405.1 Gemmatimonadales bacterium | reverse complement strand
GTGGCGGAGCTTCCGGAGTTGGCCGCGCACGCTCTCCAGTCTGGCGGTGACCAGACTGTGCACCTCTCTGCATGGGGCGACTTGGCCGTCCTGAAACGCGAGCATCGACTTGATGTCGGTCAGCTCGAAGCCGGCGGCTTGAGCGGCCCGGATGAAGGTCAGGCGGTCGCCGGCGTCATGTGAGTAGTACCGGTAGTTGGCCGCCGTCCTTCCCGTCGCTCGGAGAAGGCCCAGCCGCTCGTAGAACCGGATCGTGGAGTCTGGCACTCCGACGGACTTCGCCAACTGGCCGATGGTCATTCCGCGTTCCATGTGCGGAGTCTGCCATCACCTTGAAGTTGAGTTCAAGGTTCGTTCTTGCCTGCTTGGCTACGACTTTGACTAAGAGAACCGTGTCAAAGCCTGTTCGCTCGTGTCCGCGGAACAGACGCTTTCGATGGCGTACGGGAGTCCGGTGGCCCTTTGGTAGCCCCTTCAGCTTCCCTTCGCGGCTCCTCGTGACCACTCGCGACCACTAACGAAAAGCCCCAAGCTGTTGCCAGCATTGGGGCGCAAGACGTTACGGCGGTGAACCGGACGGTTTAGGAAACCGCTGCTCTATCCATCTGAGCTACGGGGCCACGAGCGAGCGACTCTGCTGAAATCCCTCGGCTTGCGCAAGGTGCGTCGCACGTCGCAGGACCTCTCCGACGTACCTGCTCAGGGTCCCGCTACAGAAGCACCTCCCCCGCGAATTGCCTTGCATGCCGCGCGCGTCAGCGCCATAGTGAACCGTATGGTTCAGTATGTGCGTGCTCGCCTCAATGCCTCGTTCGCGGCACTGTCGGATGCCACCCGCCGGGGCGTCCTGGAGCAGTTGGGGCGTTCCGATGCTTCGATCTCGGACCTCGCCGGGAGGTTCCGCATGACCCTCACGGGCATGAAGAAGCACGTCGGCATCCTGGAGCGGGCGGGGCTCGTCACCACGAAGAAGGTCGGCCGCGTGCGGACCTGCACGCTGGGGAAACGCCGGTTCGAGGAAGAATCGGCATGGCTCGAGAGGTACCACCAGGTCTGGGACTCACGCTTGGAGGCGCTGGACCAGGTGGTCGAGGAACTGAAACGGAAGGAGAAGACCGATGGACGCAAGAACAGGCAGTGAGCCCGCGGCCGCGAAGAGCCGAACCACGGTGGAACGAAAGTCCGATCGCGAGCTGGTCGTCACGCGGACCATCAACGCCCCGCCACGCATCGTGTTCGAGGCGTTCACGAAGCCCGAGCTGTTCCAGCGGTGGTGGGTCCCGAAGTCGCTCGGCATGACCCTGCTTTCGTGCGAGCTCGACGTGCGTGTCGGGGGCACGTACCGGCTGGTGTTCAGCCACCAGGGCTCCGAGCCCATGGCGTTCTTCGGCAAGTACGTCGACGTGACGCCGCCGTCGCGCCTCGTCTGGACCAACGACGAAGGCGGTGAAGCTGGCGCCGTCACCACGGCGACCTTCGAGGAACGGGCCGGCAAGACCCTCGTGGTCCTCCACGACCTCTACCCGTCGAAGGAAGCGCTCGAAGCGGGATCCGGCAGCACGGATGGGATGAGCGAGACGTTCGACCAGCTCGACGAGCTCGTGGCTGCGCTGGGGACCGGTTCGGGACGGTCGTGAGATGACAACGACCACCCCCGTCGCCGGGGGTGGTCGTTTTTCCTACCTCAGCCCCTCGGCCACGTAGAGGTCGCTGAGGACGCGGTAGCAGGCGTAGGCGTACGCGTCGCCGTCTTGCGCAACGCGCAGCTGGAACACCAGAACGACGCCGCTGGCATCGCGCGGGCTCAGCACTTTCCACGGCTCGCGCGTCCCGGTGGCGAGGTGGACCCGGTCCACCTCGACCGATTGCGCGCCCCACTTGTGGACGAGCAGCGAGGCCGCGTCGGCGCCGAACGCGACGATCATGTCTCCCGTTTGAAGCGCCGGTCCGTCCACGATGGCGCCGCCGTTCAGCGGAACGAGGATCGAACGCCCATCCGCTAAGGAAATCGCCGCCCGATCGCCATCGGCGGTCACGGCCGCGCCGAGGGCGCGATCGCGAAGTTCCACGCCGAGCGCGTCGAAGCGGCCCGATTCGAGGTCCAGGATGTAGGCGCGTGTCATCCCGTCCGCGTCGTGGCCGGTGCAGAAGACGCGCCGGCCGTCGGGCAGCCATTTCACGTCGCCGACCTCGATCCCGCCGACGGGAATGCTGCGTCCACGCCCGGTCCCGGCGGGCAACAACTGCAGAGGCGCACCCGGAGCGGGCCGCTGCGTCAACACCCAGCGGCCGTCCCCGGAGATGGCCCTGGCGCGTCCTTCGCCGAGCTTGATCGCCGGGGCGCCGTTGGATTGCCGCAGACCCACCACGTAGTCCGCCGCGGCCCGGTCTTCCTCGAACAACAGCCACCGGCCATCGGCGGAGAGGTCTTTCGGCAACGACCAGTCCAGCCACGAGAGGTCGCGTTCCTCCTCGTCGCCGGGCGGCTTGCCCATCATTCCGATGCGATCGTCATCGCGTGCCATCAGCAGTCGGCCGTCGGGCGCGATGTCGAACAGCCGCCCCGTTCCCGGGAACCCCGAGACGAGACGCTGCTCGCCGCTCAGGTCGACCGCGAAGAGGCTGCGTCGGAACGCATGGCCGGACTCGGGGGCCGCGGCCGTGAACCAGATCTCGTCGCCGGCGGGTGACCAGGCGAGGCCCTGGATGGACGTGTAGGTATCCGTCAGCATCCTCTTGCGGCCATCCCGATCGATGATCGCCACCGCGCCGCGGTCGTCACGCGCGATCGGATGCGCGAGACACGCGATACTCTCGCCCGACGGGGACCAACGCAGGTGGCTGAAGTAGCCATCGGTCTCGCACAGCACGTTGCCGAGCGGGGACTCGATGGTGCCCCTGCCGGACGCGTCACGCACCGCCGCCAACGTGGAATGCCTGGGATCGAAGTCCGCCCACATCACGTCGTTCTCGATCTGCCGCGGCGCCCCACCGAACATCGGCGCGGTGGCCAATGTTCCCACCCAGCTCATGTTGTGCGCCCACTTGGGCGCCAGGTTGAGCGCCATCTCGCCGCTGCGCGACACCGCCAGCAGGTGAGCCTCCGGCAATGGCAGCGCGATCGCTTCCGGGCTTTCCTGACGCCACATGGAGACCTGTGCGGGGCCGCCCTCCCAGCCAGCCGAGTAGAGGATGGTCTGGCCATCGGGGGCAAAACGCGCCGAATAGATCACGCCGCGGCGCTGGGTGATCGGCCGGTAGCGCACCGCGGGGGGCGTCGCCGGCGCCGCGACGGCGACCCCGCCCATCGCGCCCGAACCCGGCTCCGAGATCGCGTCCAGCTGAAACGCCAGGTCGTGGG
>DATFGN010000166.1:0-7373 GCA_035249405.1 Gemmatimonadales bacterium | reverse complement strand
ACGGGTCGCCGCGGGCGGGGAGATAGCCGTTGGCGGCGAGCCGGAGCGCGCCACCCTTGGGACTCGGGTCGAACCAGCCGGTCGTTGGAGGCAGGGGGAGAAAGATAGGTATCTTCCCGCCCACATGCGCCAGGCGAATATCCGCAACTTCTGCATCGTGGCCCACATCGACCACGGGAAGTCAACCCTGGCCGATCGGCTGATCGAGCTGACGGGAACGCTCGACAAGCGGCTGATGCGCGAGCAGGTGCTCGATACCATGGATCTGGAGCGCGAGCGCGGCATTACGATCAAGCTCAACGCCGTCCGCATGAACTACCACGCCAAGAACGGTCAGCTGTACGAGCTGAACCTCATCGACACGCCGGGCCACGTCGACTTCACCTATGAAGTGTCCCGCTCCCTGGTCGCCTGTGAAGGGGCGATCCTGGTCGTGGATGCCTCGCAGGGCATCCAGGCGCAGACCCTGTCGAACCTGTTCCTGGCCCTGGACGCCGGCCTGGAGATCATCCCGGTGCTGAACAAGATCGACCTGCCCGGTGCCGAGCCCGACCGTCGCGCGGCCGAGATGCACGAGCTGATCGGCGCCAAAGCGGAAGACATCCTGCGCATCTCGGCCAAGGAAGGCACCGGAGTGCAGGAGGTGCTCGAGGCCGTCGTGCATCGTGTCCCACCGCCCGCGGGGAAGATCGAGGCCCCGCTCCGGGCGCTCATTTTCGATTCCTACTATGACCGGTACCGGGGTGCGATTCCGAGTATCCGGCTGGTCGATGGCGCGCTCCAACCGGGCATGCAGATCGCCTTCGGGGCCCATCGCGATGACGTGTACGAGGTCGACGAGGTGGGGTATCTGCAGCTCGGCCACAAGCCCACCGAGCGACTCGAAGCCGGCGAGGTCGGGTACTTCATCGCCAACGTGCGGGGCGTGCAGGACACGCGCCCAGGCGACACGGTGCTCGACGCGCAGCATCGCGACGCACCGCTGTTGCCCGGGTACCGGGACATCCAGTCCATGGTGTTCGCCGGACTGTATCCGACCAACGCCGAGCAATACGAGGAGCTGCGCGACGCGCTGGCGAAGCTGCAGCTCAACGATGCGTCGCTGCACTACGAGCCGGAAACCTCGATCGCCCTGGGTTTCGGATTCCGCTGCGGCTTCCTCGGCCTGCTGCACATGGAGATCGTGCGCGAGCGGCTGCAGCGGGAATTCGATCTCGATCTGATTTCCACGGTTCCGAACGTGGAGTACCACGTGTACCGGACCGACGGCGAGATGGAGTTGGTGGAGAACCCCAGCCGTCTGCCGCACGGCTCGACGCTGGATCGAATCGAAGAGCCGTACGTGAAGGCCCGCATTCTGGCCCCCGCCGACTACATCGGGGCGATCATGAAACTGGGCCAGGAGCGGCGCGGCATTTACGGCGGCATGCACTATCTAGATCCCACGCGCGTCGAGTTCACCTGGGAATTCCCGCTCGCCGAGATCATCCTCGATTTCTACGACCGGCTGAAAACGGTATCGCGCGGTTACGCGTCCCTCGATTACGAATTCCTCGAATACCGCGCCTCCGACCTCGTCCGGCTCGACATGCTGCTGAACGGCGAAGCTGTGGACGCGTTCAGCGTCATCATCCATCGCGACAAAGCGTTCGAGTGGGGACGCAAGATCGCGGAAAAGCTGAAAGAGCTGATTCCGCGGCAGCTGTTCGAAGTGATCATTCAGGCGGCGATCGGGACCAAGGTGATCGCGCGCGAGTCGATCCGACCGCTGCGCAAGAACGTGCTGGCCAAGTGCTACGGCGGCGACGTCACCCGCAAGCGCAAGCTGCTGGAGAAGCAAAAGGAAGGGAAGAAACGCATGAAGCAGGTCGGGTCGGTCGAGATCCCGCAGGAAGCATTTCTGGCGGTGCTCCAGGTTGACTAGCCTCGTCGTGCAAACCGCCTTCCTGGGTGACGTCGTGCTGACCACGCCGTTGCTCGCCGCCCTGGCGGAAACCGAGGGCCCGCTGGATGTCGTGACGACCCCGGCGGCGGCACCGCTGCTCGAGACACACGCGGCCGTGCGGCGTGTCTTTCCCTACGACAAACGGGGCGCCGATCGCGGCTGGCACGGGCTCACCGCGCTCGCCCGGCGGCTACGGGCGGAGCAGTATCAGATGGCGTACCTTCCCCATCGCTCGTTGCGGAGCGCTGCGCTGGCCTTGTTGGCGCGCATTCCGCGGCGCATCGGCTTTCGCGACGGGTGGCGCTGGCTCTACACGGAGACTAGAGGCCGGCCCGGCGCCGGTCACGAAATCGACCGGCTGCTGGCGCTGGCGCAGCGGTCTGCGGCCGTGTCGAGCCGCCCCTCGCTCGGTCTGACGGCCGAGGATGAAGCAGCGGCCGGTCGCTGGCTCGAGGAAGCGCGGGTCGCCGCGCCGTTCGCGGCGCTCGCGCCCGGCTCGATCTGGGGCAGCAAGCGGTGGCCGCATTACGCGGAGCTGGCGCGGTGGCTGTCGGATCGGATCGCCGTCGTGCTCGTGGGTGGACGCGAGGACGAGCTGCTGGCCAAGGAGATTGGCGCGGTCGTGCCATCCGTAGTGAGCGCGTGCGGCGCGTTGACGCTGCGGCAATCCGCGGCGCTGATCGGGCGGGCGGAGGTGCTGGTCACCAACGACAGTGCGCCGCTGCATTTCGCGCAGGCGGTGGGGACGCGGACGGTCGCGATCTTCGGATCGACCGTTCCGGGATTCGGGTTCGGGCCCCGGGGCCCGAGCGATCAGGTGTTGGGAGTAGAAGGGCTGGCGTGCCGGCCGTGCTCAGCCCACGGACCGGCGCGCTGCCCTCTTGGCCATCATGCCTGCATGCAGACCCTCCCGGTTGAGGACGTCATGCGGGCGATCGAGAGGACCGGTGCGCTACATCGTCGGGGTTGACCTCGGCGGGACGAACATCGTCGTGGGGACCGTGGCCCAGGATGGCTCAGAAATCCTCGGCATCGAATCGGCTCCGACGGCGGCTGAGAAAGGACCCGATGCGGTGGTGGATCGCATCGTGGAATTGGTACGTCGGTCGATCGCGCAGTCACCCGGGAAGGAGATCGCGGGTGTCGGGATCGGCTCGCCCGGACCGCTCGACACCAAGACGGGCGTCGTGATCCTCACCCCCAATCTCGGCTGGCACAACATGCCGCTGCGCGATCGCGTGGCGAAGGGGGTGGGATTGCCGACCGAGCTCGACAACGACGCCAACTGCGCGGTGTTCGGGGAATGGTGGCGTGGCGCCGCGCGGGGTGCTGAGCACGTCGTTGGCCTCACGATCGGCACGGGCATCGGGGGCGGCATCGTGCTGGGCGGCGACATCTACCACGGAGCATCCGACATGGCCGGCGAAGTCGGCCATATGACCATCGATTCCACCGGACGGCGCTGCAAATGCGGCAACTACGGCTGCCTCGAGGCCTACGCCTCCGGTCCGCAGATCGCCGCCCGCGCCGTGGAAGGGATCGAGTCCGGAGCCGATTCGGCTCTGCCCCGCTACGTCGGCGGAGACCTGAGCAAGATCACGGCCCAGGTCGTCTACGAGGCAGCGCACGATGGTGACGAGTTCGCGGATGAGGTGGTGCGCGATACTGCGAAGTTCCTCGGCGCCGGGGTCGCCAGCATCCTCAACATTTTCAACCCGCAAGTCGTGGTCATCTGTGGCGGCGTCACTCTGGCGGGCGACAAGCTGTTCGTTCCGCTGCGCAGCGAGGTCAAGCGGCGCGCTTTCAAGCCGGCAGTAGACGCGTGCCGCATCGTCCCGGGCGAGCTGACCGGGACCGCCGGCGTGTGGGGCGCGGCCGCTGTCTTCATCAAGCGGACCTGGGGGAAGGTGTGAAACGCCTCGGGGTCGTCGGCACCATGGTCTGGGACACCATCCAGGGCCGCGACCCCGCGCAACCGGCCGTCGAAGAGTGGGGCGGTATCGCCTACGCGCTGGCGGGACTGGACGCCGCGCTACCCGACGACTGGCAGTTCGTCCCGCTCATCAAGGTCGGACGCGACTTGGCGCGGCAGGCCGCCATTTTCCTGCGCGACGTGCAACGCGCCGCGCCCGCCTCCCGGTTTATCGAGGTGCCGGAGCCGAACAACCGGGTCACGCTGCGCTACATGACCGCCGAGCGTCGTTGCGAGCAGCTGACCGGCGGCGTGCCGGGGTGGACCTGGCCCGAGCTCGGGCCCCTGGTGAGCGACCTCGACGCGTTGTACGTGAATTTCATCTCCGGGTGGGAGATGACGCTCGAGACAGCGCGGCTGCTGCGCCGCGGGTACGCAGGATCCATCTATGCCGATCTCCACAGTCTGTTTCTCGGACGCACCGATGACGGGACGAGAGTCCTGCAGCCGCTCCCGGGTGCGGAAAGCTGGTTCGATTGCTTCGATACGGTTCAGGTGAATGAAGACGAATTCGCCCAGCTGGGTCCCGACCCCATGATGGCGGCGGCGAGCGCGCTGGGCGGCCGCTGCGCGGCGCTGATCGTCACGCTGGGTCCTCGCGGCGCCGTGTACTTCACCGGGTCGCCGATCCGCACCGCGCGACTCCCCGCTCCCATGACGCCCTCGCCCGACGGCGCCGACCCGACGGGCTGCGGCGACGTGTTCGGCGCGGTGACGTGCGCGCGGCTCCTGGCCGGCGCGTCACTCGAAGCGGCCATCGCCGACGGCAACTGGTTCGCGGCCCGCAACGTGACGCACCGCGGCGCCTCGCACTTGCGCGATCACCTGCTGGGTCGACTCGCGCCCGCATGACGCGGCTAGTGGACGTTCCGGTCCACTTTGACGATCGCTCGTTCGACCAGCTGGCCGGCGGTTACGCTCGAGCCGTGGGGGAGGGCGGGCGGCTCCTGTTCGACGCGCATGCCACCGAGTGGGCCTCGCCCTACGGGCTCGTCGGTCTGCTCGCGGCCGGGCAAGCGGCGCGGGCGGCGAGCGGCGATCTCCCGTTGCTCACTGCGCCGACCGCGCCGGAGGTCTTGAGCTACTGGGCGCGCGCGGGATTCTTCGCCGCCGCCAAGGATCTGTTCGAGATTCACGGCCGCATGCCGCGCGTGAAGCCCGCGGCGGACTCCGAAGTGCTGTTGCCGGTCACCGCGGTGCGCGCCGCCGACGACGTGCACGAGGTGGTCGGCCGCATTCAGCAGCGGGCCACCGCCATCTTGTCCGGCGAGCTGGGGATCGATCCGAAGGCCACGATGGGATTCGCTATGGCGCTTTCCGAAGCGTGTCAGAATATTGTAGAGCACGCTGGCACCGGCGGATGGGTCGCCGTGCAAAGCTATAATTGGCGACGCCGGTTGGCCCGGCGCGTCGTGGTGATCGCGGTGGCGGACGCCGGCATGGGCTTCCGCGCCTCGCTCGAGCCGACTCAGGGCCGCCGATTCGGCGACCGGTGGAGCGACGCCACGGCCCTCGAAGCGGCGCTGGTGCAGGGCGTGAGCCGGTTCCGGGACCCCGGCCGCGGTCAGGGGTTGAAGGGCATCCGGAACTATCTCTCACGGTGGGACGGCAAGATCGCCATTCGCAGTGGGACGGCCCGCATCGCCATCGCCCCGTCCTGGGACGATGACGTTCCGCTCGCCGAAGGGCTTCCGCCGTTTCCTGGTTCGCAGGTACTCGTCATCGTCCCGGAGCAGAAGACCGACACCCAGTGATCCGCTCGATCGACGTTTCCGCCGTCTTGCGCCAGGCCGTGCGTGCCACGTACGCGGATCTGGTGACCCGCGCCACCGGGCGCGCCGTGCGCGAGCACATCGAGCAGGTCTACGTCGCCGAGGTGCCCGGAGACGTCGCCCGGATGGACTTCACCGGCGTGCGGGTGATCGACTACTCCTGCGCCGACGAGATCGTCGCCAAGCTGTTGCGCGGACGCATCCGCGTTCTGGTGCTCCGCGGCTGCTCCGAAGCTCATCTCGAAGCGCTGTCCCCGGTGCTCGAGGGGCACGGGTTGGCGGCGCTGCTGGAGCGCGCTGACGGCACCCTGGATGGCCTCGGACCGCGCGCCACGGCCGACGCCCTGCTCGAGGAGCTGGTCACGCTGCGACTCGCCGCCCGGACGGCGGCTGGAGCCGTCGCGCTGGTCGCCGCGTGACCCGGCGGCGGCTCGGCCTGTCCACCCGGGCCATCCACGGCGACGCCGAGCCGCGGCCGGATTGGTCGCCGGTGAGCCGGCCCGTCTTTCAAAGCAGCACGTTTACCAACCCCGTCGGTTCGCCGGCCGAAGTGCTGTACACCCGGTACGGCAACAACCCCAACCAGACGGCGATCGGCCGGCGCCTGGCGCTCCTCGAAGGCGCGGAAGCGGGACTGTTCGTGGCGAGCGGCATGGGGGCCACGGCGCTGGCGCATCTGGCCGTGTTGCGACCCGGGGATCATCTCATCTCCTCGGAGTGGATCTACGGGGGCGTGTACCGCCTGTTCACGCAGGAGTTCGGGCGCTTCGGCATCGAAGTCACGTTCGTCGACCCGTTACGCTCGCGCGCGTGGAAGGAAGCCCTGCGCAAGAACACGCGAGCGCTGTTCGTCGAGACACCGACCAATCCGTTGATCCGCGTGATCGACGTCGAGCCGATCGCCGCCCTGGCCAAGGCCGAGGGCCTGGCGCTGGTCGTCGACTCGACCTTCGCCTCGCCGATCGCCTACCGGCCGCTGGAGCATGGCGCCGACATCGTCATTCACAGCGCCACCAAGTACCTGAACGGCCACGCCGACGTCATCGCCGGTGCAGTCGTGGGCACGGAAGCCGTGATCGAGGAAGTGCGCCGGCTGATGCAGCTGTGGGGCCAATCGCTCGATCCACATTCGGCGTGGCTGATCGAGCGCGGCCTGCGGACGCTCAGCGTGCGCATGGCCCGCCACTCGGCGACCGGCCAGGCCGTGGCCGACTGGTTCAACAAGCAGCCCCAGGTGGCCACCGTGCACTACCCCGGCCTGTCGTCGCACAAGGATCACAAGACCGCCAAACGCATCCTGGAGGGGTACGGGGGGATGCTGGGGATCGAATTGAAAGGCGGTGCGCGGGCGGCCGAGCGATTCCTGCGCGCGCTGACGATCGCCGCCCACGCCCCGTCACTGGGCGGCGTGGAATCGCTCGTCTCGGAGCCGCGTCTCACGTCCCATAAGGGACTGTCCGCGGAGGACCGGGCCCGGGCTGGTATTCCGGACGGGTTCTTGAGATTTTCCCTCGGACTGGAGGATGCCGACGATCTCATCGCCGATTTTGCGCAGGCGCTGGCGCAGCTCTAGATGATCAAGCTCACGAACGTCTTCAAGACGTACGCGAAGGGCGGCCTCGCCCTCAAAGACGTCTCCTTCCATATCGCGAAGGGCGAATTCGCCTTCCTCACCGGCCATTCC
>DATFGN010000165.1:0-11710 GCA_035249405.1 Gemmatimonadales bacterium | reverse complement strand
CGGCTCGGGATGATCCGCTTCGGTTCACGGGTAGACGTCTACCTGCCGCTGACCAGTCATCCAAAGATCCTCGTGCACATGGGGGATCGCGTGGCCGCAGGCGCAACGGTGCTGGCGGAGTACGCACCATGACCGAAGCCCCACGGCGTCTGGGCGTGCGGCGCGTCGTCGTCATTGTGCCGAGCCTGTTCACCTTGTTCAACCTGTTCTTCGGCATCTGGTCGATGACGCTGGCGTCCCGCAGTGAGTTCTACCGCGCCAGCTGGTTCATCGTGTTCGCCGGGATCCTCGATGCGTTGGACGGCCGCGTAGCGCGGCTCTCCAATACGGGGACCCGATTCGGGGCCGAGCTCGACAGTCTCGTGGACGTCGTCAGCTTCGGGGTCGCGCCGGCGTACCTGATGTACGAGCTGCATTTCTCGACGGCCGGCACGGCGGCGTGGATCTTTTGCTACTTCTACGTCATGGGTGCCGCAATCCGGCTCGCCCGCTTCAACGTGACCCAGGCCGGGCGCTCCAAGGACTACTTCATCGGGCTGGCGTCGCCGGCGGCCGGGATGACGCTCGCGACCTACTACCCGTTCACCCAGACCGACCTCTACACCCAGCTGCACGGGTTGCCGTGGCTGCCGCTCAATTTTCTCATGATCGCCTTGACGATCCTGATGGTCAGCAACGTGCGCTATGCGACCCTGCCGCGCGCCAGCTTGCGCAGCGCGAAAGGGATCTTGGGACTCGTGACCCTCCTGCTTATCCTCTTCTTCGGGATTTGGCAGCATGACGTGTTCTTCTTCCCGCTGGGGATCGTCTATATGACCTACGGCGTGGCGCGTGCCGGGTTCCTGGGGTTCTTCGAAGGCGGCGAATCGACCGAGGAGGCCGATGTCGCCGGACCGATCGTCATGACCGATAGCGACGCGGAGCGGATCGACGACGCCTACGGGCCCCGCTCGCGCGGCATCTCGCCGCGGGGGCGCGGGTGATGGTCGCCTACCGGGTGGAGATCCGCGTCATGCCTCGGGCCACGCTGCTCGATCCGCAGGGGCAGGCCGTGAACCATGCCCTCCATGCCCTCGGCTTCGCCGACGTCGGCGACGTCCGCGTCGGCAAGCACCTCGTGCTGCGACTGGACGCGCCCACACCCGACGCGGCGGCGACACGCGCCCGCGCCATGTGCGATCGCCTCCTCGCCAACCCGGTGACCGAAGACTACGAGCTGCTGGTGGAGAGCGCCTGATGCGGCGCGTCGCCGTGGTCCGGTTCCCGGGATCCAACTGCGATGCGGATACCCTCGATGCCGCCCGTGACGCCGGCAGCGAGGCCTACTACGTCTGGCACCGCGACGCCGATCTGCAACAGGCGGACGTCGTGATTCTGCCGGGGGGATTCAGCTACGGCGATTACCTCCGCTCCGGAGCAATTGCGCGTTTCTCTCCAGTCATGGAAGCGGTCACGACGCACGCCCGTGCCGGCGGCCCCGTGCTGGGCATCTGCAATGGATTCCAGATTCTCTGTGAGGCGGGCCTGTTGCCGGGCGCGTTGATGCGCAATGTCGGGCTGCGATTCCTCTCCCGTCCCGTGCGCGTGCGCGTCGAGTCCGTCGATTCGCCATTCACGCTCGCGTACCGGCGCGGCGAGGAGCTCGTCCTCCCCATCGCGCATGGCGATGGGCGGTATGTCGCCGACGATCGCACCACGGCCGAGCTCGAAGCGGAAGGTCGCGTCGTGTGGCGCTATGTGGGCGACAACCCCAACGGCTCGACCCGTGCGATCGCGGGTATCTGTAGCGCAGGACGGAATGTCGTGGGCATCATGCCGCACCCCGAGCGCCGCACCGTCACCGCCGCCGGCGGAACGGACGGCGCTCGGGTCTTTCTCTCCCTGGAGGCTGCTCATGCGACGCAACACGCTGGTGATGTGCGCGCTGTTGGCGGGCACCACCCTGGGTTGTGCTAGGATAAAGGAGGCGCTCGAAAAGCGGAGAAACCGCAACCGGGCGCCGGCGACGCAGACCGCGACGCGCGATACAACCAAACTGGCGGGCGATACCGCCAAGACTCCTCCGGCCGGCGTCCAGCCACCGCCGGTGACCCCGGTGCCGTCGTCGAATCGCCCGGCCGCGCCGCAGCAAGTCCGGCCAGTCGGGCAGGACGAGCCGTACAACTCCGCGGATACCGGCACCATCGCCCCGGGCATGACCCAGAACGACGTCGTGTCCCTCTGGGGGTCACCGTCGGCGGTGCGCCATGCGGGCAGCTTCACCTATCTCCACTACCCGAACGGGTGCGAGTACAGTTGCGGCACCGACGATATCGTCATTCTCCAGGACGACCAGGTGGTCGACGCCGTCCTTCGCTGGGCCGGCCACGGCTACAGCGGGCAATCGTCGTCACCGCCGGGCGCCACACCCGTGAACAACACGCAGTGAGCGACTAGACCATGTCCAATGGGACCAGCCGGAACGAAGAGGAGTACTTCGCCAAGCGCGACGCGGAGCTGTTGCGCCAGCAACGCGCCGCCCTCGAGAAGAATGCCGCCGAGGCCGAGCGCAAGTCGCACTACATGAAGTGTCCCAAGTGCGGCTACGACCTCATCACCGGCGACTGGGACAGCATCCAGATCGACCAGTGTACGCATTGTCACGGCATCTGGTTCGATGCCGGCGAAGCGGAAGCGGTGTTGAAGCATCCGCAGCCGAACGTCATCGGCCGGGTGCTGCGGGCCGTGATGAAAGGTGTGTCGGGCGCGCGGGCTTCCGACACGTGAGTCGGGGCAGCCCCCCGAGCCCCTGCCCCGGCGACCCGCCCATCACGCGGGCGTTGGTCCGCGAACACAACCTCACCGACGACGAATACGCGCGCCTCGAGGCCTTGCTCGGCCGAACGCCCACGTTCGCCGAGCTCGGGATTTTCTCGGCGCTGTGGAGCGAGCACTGCTCGTATAAGCATTCCCGGCCGATCCTGAAGACGTTCCCGACCGAAGGGCCGCAGGTCGTCCAGGGTCCGGGCGAGAACGCCGGCGTGCTGCGGCTGCCCGAAGGTTGGGCCGTGGCCTTCAAGATCGAATCGCACAACCACCCGTCGGCCGTGGAGCCCTACCAGGGCGCAGCGACGGGCGCCGGCGGCATTCTGCGCGACGTCTTCACCATGGGCGCGCGACCGGTCGCGTTGCTCAACAGCCTCCGGTTCGGATCCCTGGACGACGCCCGCAACCGCTATCTGTTCGCGGGGGTCGTGCGCGGGATCGGGGACTATGGCAATTGCGTCGGCGTCCCGACACTGGGTGGGGAGGTCGATTTCGCGCCGGGGTATGCCGGCAACCCGCTCGTCAATGCGATGTGTGTCGGCGTCTTGAAGGAGCAGGACTTGATCACGGCCGCAGCGCACGGCGTCGGCAATATCCTGGTCGCCGTCGGGTCGCGCACCGGACGCGACGGGATCCACGGCGCCTCCTTCGCCTCCGAAGAGCTGACCCAGGAGAGTGAGCGACGCCGTCCACAGGTTCAGGTGGGAGACCCGTTCACCGAGAAGCTGTTGCTCGAGGCCAGTCTCGAGCTCATCGCCTCGGGCCACATCGTCGCCATTCAAGACATGGGGGCCGCCGGACTGACCTCCTCGTCGGCCGAGATGGCCGCGCGCGGCGGCGTCGGCGTGGAGATCGACCTGTCGCTCGTACCGACGCGCGAGCCCGGCATGACCCCATACGAGATCCTGCTCTCCGAGTCCCAGGAGCGGATGCTGGTCGTGGTCAAGCAAGACCGCCTGCCTCAGGTGCAGGCCATCGCGGCAAGATGGGAGCTCACGGCGACGCCGATCGGCCGTGTTACGGATGACGGGATGTATCGCTGCACGTGGGGCGAGCAGGTGGTCGTCGAGATCCCCGGTCGCCCGCTGGTCGAGGATTGCCCCGTCTACTATCCCGAAGCAAAAGAGGACGAGGCCGTCGTCAAGATGCGCGCCGAACGCCCCACGCCACGCGCCCCGCGCCCGGATCCGAGCGAGACCCTGCTCCAGCTACTCGATCATCCGCCCATCGCCTCCAAACGCTGGGTGTTCGAGCAGTACGATTCCACCGTTCAAGCCGGAACGACGCTCGCACCAGGTGGGGACGCTGGTGTGCTCCGCGTGCGTCACACGGACTTCGGGCTCGCGGTGACCACGGATGGCAATGCCCGATACGTTCGCTTGCGCCCGTACGAAGGCGGCAAGGCGGCCGTCGCGGAAGCCGCGCGCAACATCGCTTGCACCGGTGCCCGCCCGCTCGGCATCACGAACTGCCTCAACTTCGGCAATCCGGAGCGCCCGGCGGTTTTCTTCCAGTTCCGAGAAGCGTGTCGCGGCATCGCCGACGCCTGCCGCGCCCTGCAAACGCCGGTCACGGGCGGCAACGTGTCGTTCTACAATGAGAGTCCGACCGGTGCCGTCGATCCCACGCCGGTCATCGGCATGGTGGGGCTGCTCGAGCGCGTCGACCTCGCGGTCCCGAGCCACGCCGGGACACCGGAAGACCGGGTCTTCCTGCTGGGCGAGACCCGTCCCGAGCTGGGCGGGTCGGCGTACTGGGAATCCGTCCTCGAATGCCAGGGCGGTGAGCCGCCTGCCGTGAATCTGGATAGCGAGCGCCGCCTGATCGATTTTCTCATCGCCGCCGCCCGACAGCGCCTGCTTCGCTCCGCTCACGATTGCTCCGACGGCGGGTTGGGCGTCGCGCTCGCCGAAGTGGCGATCGGCGGTCCGTATCAGGACGCCGGGTTCGGTCTCGATCTCGACGTGCGGCAATACGCCCCCGGCCTGGACGACACCGAGCTGCTGTTCAGCGAGTCCCATGGACGCGCGGTCATCACCTGCGCACCCGAGCGCGCCGCGGCCATCATCGCTCTGGCGAGAGAACATGCGGTGCCCGTTTTTGCCGCCGGCACCGTTGGAGCGCCGAGCGACCCGTTTCGCATTCAATTGCGCGGCGCCGTGATCGACCAGCCCGTCGATCGACTGCAGCAGCTATATTTCAGTGCCATCCCTCGACGAATGGGGGACTGACCGAAAACCATGTGCGGCATCATCGGTGTCTCCGGCGTTCCCGACGCGGCGCGCGTCTCGTATCTCGGCCTCTACAGCCTGCAGCATCGCGGCCAGGAATCCGCTGGCATGGTCGCGATCGACGGCGAAGGCGTCGCGCGCTCCCACCGCGGTATGGGGCTCGTGTCCGACATTTTCAGCGAGCCGGTCCTGGCGGGGTTGCCCGGAGATGTCGCCATCGGCCATACCCGGTACTCCACCGCTGGTAGCTCCGTACTCGCCAACGCGCAGCCGATCCTGGTGCGCTACAGCGAAGGTCCCCTGGCCCTGGGCCACAACGGCAACCTCACCAACGCCGCCCAGCTGCGCGCCGACCTGGTCGACAAGGGCTCGATCTTCCAGACGTCGTCGGATAGCGAAGTCCTCGTTCACCTGATCGCGCGATCCGAGGCCCGCGAGCCTGAGGATCAGCTGCTCGACGCACTGGAACGGGTCGAAGGCGCCTACTCGCTGGTCGTCACCATCGGTCGCACCCTGTACGCCATCGTCGACTCGCGCGGCTTCCGTCCGCTCTGGCTGGGCCGGATCGGCAACGGACATGTCGTGGCCAGCGAGACCTGCGCGCTCGACCTGGTAGGGGCCACACCGGTGCGCGAGCTCGAGCCGGGCGAATTCCTGCGGTTACAGGGCAGCGAGGTCGATCGGCTGCCGCCGCTGCCGTCCAAGCCGCGGCAGCGCTGCATCTTCGAGCTGGTTTACTTCTCCCGCCCCGACAGCACCATTTTCGGCCGGTCAGTCGACCGCGTGCGCCGGGCGCTGGGACGCGAGCTGGCGCGCGAACACCCGGCACCGGGTATCGATTGCGTCTTTTCCGTCCCCGATTCGTCGAACGCCATGGCGCTCGGGTTCGCCGAGGAAAGCGGCCTCAAGCTCGAAAACGGGTTGATCCGCAACCACTACGTGGGACGCACCTTCATCAACCCGACGCAGGCGGTCCGCAACGCCAAGGTCAAGATCAAGTTCAATCCGGTGCGCGAGGTCCTCGCCGGGAAACGCGTGTGTGTGGTCGACGACTCGCTGGTTCGCGGCACGACGAGCAAGGGTCTGGTGCAGATGATCCGCGCCGCGGGGGCGCGAGAGGTGCACTTCCGGGTCGCCTCGCCGCCCATCACGGGACCCTGCTACTACGGCATCGATACGCCGACCAAGGCCGAGTTGATCGGCTCGAGCCACTCGGTCGAGGAGATCCGCCAGCATCTGGGTGTCGAATCGCTGGGCTACCTCTCGCTGGCCGGGATGTTGCGCGCAGCCGGCGGAGACACCAGCGAGTTCTGCCATGCGTGTTTCTCCGGCCACTACCCGACCGCCATCCCCGACGACCACGCCCAGGCGCGACAGGCGTCGCCCCTGGTGCCGATCGCCGTCTAACTTCAACCCCGAGTCCTTTCTATGCCGTCGCTCGAGCGGTTCGTTTACTTCTTCGGGCCGGGCCGCGCCGACGGCTCGGCCACCATGCGCGACGTGCTGGGTGGCAAGGGCGCGGGGCTCGCCGAGATGGCGAGCCTGGGCCTCCCCGTCCCGCCCGGGTTCACGCTGTCCGCCAAGCTGTGTCTCCGCTACCTCGCAGACGGAAGTTTCCCTCCCGGACTGCGGGAGGAAGTCGATCGTCACCTGAAAGACGTGGAGCAGGCTACCGGGCGGAAATTCGGCGACTCCGCACGCCCGCTGCTCGTCTCGGTGCGATCCGGCGCGGCGGTGTCGATGCCGGGGATGATGGAAACGATCCTGAACCTCGGCCTCAATGACCAGACCGTACAGGGACTCATCGGCGAGTCCGGGAATACCCGTTTTGCTTACGACTCCTATCGCCGCTTCGTGCAGATGTACGGCGACGTCGTCTTCGATCTTGGCAAAGCCCCCTTCGACGCGGTACTGGACGAGCTGAAGCGCCGCCGCAAGGCCGCCCGAGATATCGACCTGCCGCCCGAGGACCTGCAGGCGCTCGTGCACCGCTACAAAGCCATCGTCCAGAAGCGCTGTCGTGTTCCCTTCCCCGACGACCCGAGCGCCCAGTTGTGGGGAGCGATCGAAGCGGTGTTCAAGAGCTGGCGCACACGCCGGGCCATCGACTATCGCCGTCTGCACGGTATCCCGGACGACATGGGCACCGCGGTCAACATTGTGGCCATGGTCTACGGCAACCTGGGGGAAGATTCCGGTACTGGCGTGGCGTTCACCCGCGACTGTCGCACCGGTGAGCGCGTCCTGAACGGAGATTTCCTCACCAATGCCCAGGGGGAAGACGTCGTCTCCGGTGCGCGCACGCCGGACTCGATCGCCAAGATGAAACGCGGCAAGTTCGCCCCGGTCTACGCCGACCTGGCCGCCGTGGCCGAGAAGCTCGAAACGCACTATGGGGACGTGCAGGACATCGAATTCACGTTCGAGCATGGCAAGTTGTACATGCTGCAGACGCGGCGCGCCCAGCGCACCGGGTTGGCGGCCGTTCGGATTGCGGTCGAGTTGGTGGACGAGGGACGCATCGGTGAAGACGAGGCCGTGCAGCGCGTCCCCCCCCAAGATCTCGATCAGATCTTCCACCCCATGGTCGACCCACGCGCGACCGTAACTGTCATCGCCATGGGTTTACCGGCGTCGCCCGGCGCCGCCATCGGCGAAGCCGTCTTCGACGCCGACGAGGCGGAGCTGATGACGAAAAAGGGTCGCCGGGTGATCCTGGTGCGCCCGGAGACCAGCCCGGATGATTTTCACGGCATGGTCGCGGCGCAGGCCATCCTGACCTCGCGCGGCGGCATGACGAGCCATGCCGCCATCGTCGCTCGAGGCATGGGCAAGACGTGTGTGGTGGGCGCGAAGGACATCGAGGTGGAGCCGGAAGCCGGACGCTTCCGCGCCAACGGGCGCGTCATCAAGCGCGGCCAGGTGCTCACGATTGACGGCACGACGGGACGCGTCATCCTGGGCGCGGCCAAGCTGGTGCAGCCCAAGGCGGGGACGCACTACGACCGGCTGATGGCCTGGGCGGACAAGCGGCGCCGCTTGAAGGTGCGGACCAACGCCGACACGCCGGAAGATGCGAAGCGCGCACGCGGCTTTGGTGCCGAAGGGATCGGGCTGTGCCGGACGGAACACATGTTCTTCCAGGCGGACCGCATCACCGCGATGCGCGAGATGATCATCGCCAAGGACGAGGCCGGACGCCGCAAGGCGCTCGCGAAGCTGCTCCCGATGCAGCGCGCGGACTTCGAGGGGATTTTCTCGGCCATGTCGGGTTACCCAGTGACGATTCGCCTGCTCGATCCTCCGCTGCACGAGTTCCTGCCCCATAGTAAGGAAGAGCAGAGCCGGCTCGCCAAGACCATGCGTATGCCCCTGCCGCACCTCAAGGCCTTGGTCGACGGTCTGGTCGAGGCGAATCCGATGCTCGGCCACCGCGGCTGCCGGCTCGGGATCACCTACCCCGAGATCACGGAAATGCAGGCGCGGGCCATATTCGAGGCGGCCTGTCGCGTCACGGCCCGAGGCAAGCAGGCGGTCGTTGAAGTGATGATCCCCCTCGTGGCCGTCGCCGAAGAGCTGCGGCGTCAGACGCTCATCGTGCGGCGCGTGGCGGAGGAGGTGTTCCAGGCGAAGGGGCGCTCGGTGCCCTACCTCGTCGGGACGATGATCGAGCTCCCCCGGGCCGCCATCACGGCCGACGAAATCGCGAAGGAGACGGAGTTCTTCTCCTTCGGCACCAATGACCTGACCCAGACCACCTTCGGGCTGTCCCGCGATGATGCAGGGCGATTCCTTCCATTCTACGTCGACTCAGGAATCCTGAAGGACGACCCATTCCAGGTCTTGGACCAGGGCGGTGTGGGCAAGCTGGTTCAACTGGCGGTCAAACTGGGGCGCGGGGCGCGAGCGGATCTCAAGGTGGGCATCTGCGGCGAGCACGGAGGAGAGCCATCGTCGGTGAAGTTTTGCCACCGCTCCGGCCTTAACTACGTCTCCTGCTCTCCGTTCCGGGTCGCGATCGCCCGCCTCGCCGCGGCGCAAGCGGCCCTCGAGGAGGCGGGCGTCGTCAATCGAACCGGCTCAACGGTCTAGCCGATCTAGCGGGCGCCCCGGCTCGCAAACATGGCGCCTACGCCGCCGAACAGGAGGCCGATCACCATGACCGCGATTGCGACCGTATAGGCTGAGCCTTTGGACGTCCGGTGCGTCACCTGGATGCCAATCGCCGTCAGGATCGTGCCCCAAATCGTGAACGGATTGATTCCGGCCAGCACCCCCGCCATGAACCCGGTCGCGCTCGGCGACAGGAGGTTCAGGCCCAGCGGTGGTTGCAGATCGAGCGGCGAGGTCACCGACTCCACACCCTTCATTTTCAAGACCAACCACCCGGCGAGCTGAAGGAAGAACGCCGGCAGGGCCGTATAGGTGGCCACGCTGAGCAGCGTCTTGTACTTGGCATCTCCTCCCGCGAACAGCATGACAAACAACCACATCAGCCCGGCGACGATCAACAGGAAGAGAATGACGAAAATCGGCGCGGCAAAGACGCCGATCGACTGGAATTTTTCCATCTGGGCGGCCGCGTTCGGGTTTTGGGCCGCCATCTGCGCGATCTGGGGCGCCATCGAAGCGATCCGGTAAGGCACCATCAGGTAGCCGACGATCGCGAAGAGCACTCCCACCACGATGGCCGGAACGATGAACTTCGGCCGCTCCCGGATCCCCTCGAACACCGCCGTCGGCTCGAACAGCACCCGGAACAGATCCAGAACCGCGCCCATCAGGCCTCCAGGAAGTGGGGTACGCTTGCAACACTCGCCAATTGTGGCGTGCGGAATATGGAGCCCGGCCGCGCCCCGGCAAGTCTCTGCACCTTGACCCTTTCGAGCCTCCTAGGGTAGAGTGAGAAAGTAACGGGCATGCTCATCCATATCGTGTTTGCGCTCGGGGTCGTTACCCAATCCGCGCCATCGCCTCCCGGCGATCGACGCAGCAGCGATCCTGGTGTGCGCGTCTGGGTCTCCGATACGCTGTATCAGGTGGGGGCCGGGGCTCGCGTCTACGTCAAGCTGCGCGAGCCGGGCTACCTCGTCGTGTTGCACATCGATGCCATGGGCCGCATCCGCGTGCTGTACCCTGCGGCGCCCGGCGATCAGGTGGTCGTTCCCGCGGAGGCGCCATTCGAAGTCGCCGGTACGGGCGACAGTATCACGTTCCGCGTGGAAACACGCGGTCGCGGCACGCTGCTCGCCGCGCGCTCCCTGGATCCGTTCGCGTTCGGGCCCTTGCGCCGCGGTGAGCGGTGGGACTATGCCGAGTCGCTGCTGCTGCAGCCGAGCGCCGGCAACCCCTTCGCCGCCCTGCTGGACATCGCCGACCGGGTGGCCGACGGCCAGCCCTACGACTACGACGTGACGGCCTACGGTACACCGGGGCCCCTCGCCAGTCGGGCCAGCTCCGATACGGTGTGCTTCAGCTGTCTGACCAAGCGGCACTCCCGCTCGTCCTCGTCCGAGCCGGGCGGCTACGGCAATGGAGCGCTCGCCATCGACCACAGCTACGCCGCAGCGAACAACTCATCCGTAGTCGATTGCTCGAATGCCAACCTGATCGATTCCTTCTGCGGTGTGCAGGACAACAGCATCACGAATACCTACACGGACTACTCGACCTACGAGTCGAATACCGTGGTCTATCCGGTCTACGAGCCGTTCTTCTTCCCATTCCGGCGCGTCGTTCGGCCGACACCCCCGGCACCACCGCCACCGCGTCCGGCGATCACGCTCCCGAAGCCACTGCGTCCCGTTTCGCGCCGGCTCGTGCCGCCCCCGGTCCGCGAGCGCCCGCGTTTCGTAGTGGTGCAGCCCACGGCACCCAGTCGTCCCGATCGTGGCGTGGTCCAGCCGGACCCGGCGCCCGCGACACCGGCGCGAACCATCCAGCTGGCTCGCATGGCGCGATCTGCCCCCAGCGTCGTCGTTCCACCAGGCACAGTCCTGGTCAGGAACCAGGTTCGCGAAGCAGCCTTGAGCGCCCCAGCGCCGGTAACGCGTGTCGCTCCTCCGGCGGCGGCTCGTCCGGCAGGCTCAGCCGCGCGCGCCCTCGTCCCTTCACGAGCGGTGCTCCGCTCGCTCAACGCCGCTCGCCACTAGGATCAGCGCGCTCCTTTGCGCGGGCCGTCCGATGTCGGTCGGCCCACCACGCCCACACAATCGTCACGAGACTCGCAATCAGCGCCGTCCACGCGATGGCGGTCGCGCTTGGTGGCGTTGATCCGCTGAGGCTCGCCAGGTACGCCACAATGGTCAAGGCGACGAGCCCCCACCACCCGTAGCGCCCTATGGCATCTCGTGGCGTCGTGACACTCGCGTACAACCACACACCAGCGATGAACAGCGCGGATTCCACCGCCACGGTCGCAGGAACCGAGTGCCACAGTCCAAGACCCACGCGCAGGCTACTCCCCGGCGCCAGCGGCATGTCCGGCAGGTGGGTTGCCACGTCCAGCACCCAGTGACTGATCACGGCGAGCGTAATGACCCAGGCTCCCCGCCGGTATCGGGTGATCAAGGAGTAGACCGTGCCGAACAGCGCGCCCCAGGCCACGCCCATCACGAGGCTGTGAGACCAGGGATAGGCGATGAACGTGAGCGTGAGAAATGGGTTGCCGCCGC
>DATFGN010000164.1:0-6058 GCA_035249405.1 Gemmatimonadales bacterium | reverse complement strand
CTCTACCTGGTCGCCCGTCGACGGGTACTGTTCCTCACGGGTCGAGTAGCGCTCCACCGACGACCATGGCGGCACCAGCCGGATCCCGGACATGAGCGGCCGTGGGCTCACGCTGCCGAACGCGTGCTGCACACCGACTTCGCCGGGACCGATCACCACGATCGTCGAGAACAGCACCAGCACGAGCCCCAGAACCATGAACCCGAGCGACAACCCGCGCAGCACCGTACCTGCTCGGGCGCCGCCGACGCCCGCCGTGGCGGTGCGGGCGAAACGGAGCACGAAGGCGCCGAACAGGAGTAGGGCGCCGAAGATGAGCTTGGTCATGGTCGCTCCGGGTTAGGAGAAGAGATTCGGCCCCGCACCCGGACCGGGCTTCCCGTAGCCGGGGTTCTTCGGCTCCGGACGGGCGCGGACGTAGCCCAGCTCCTCGGAGCGGGAAATGCGACGCTCAGCGACTAACCCTTCCAGCACCAGCTCGCAAGCCGCGACCATATGGGCCGGATCCTTCTTGCCGGCCAGCCCCACTCGGTCGACGAGGTCCAGCAATCCGGGCACGACGCTGAATCCTTTGAGCAGCGTCTCGGCCCGCTCGTCGGCCGCGATCTTGAGGGCACCGCCTTCGTCGAACCAGTGGATGATGTCGTCCACGTTCGCGCCACCGACACGGGCCTCGAAGGTCGCCCCGGCTGCCCGCTTGATCAGGTCTTTACCCACCGTGTCGGCCCCCTGCAGCTCGCCCTCGTATTCGAGCTCCAGCTTCCCGGTCACCGCCGGCAGCGCCGCGTACACGTCGGAGACGCGCGGTACGATGGTCTTTTCCTTGGTGGCGAGGGCGCGCCGCTCGGCGTTGGAGACCACGTTCTCCAGCACACTGATCGGCAACCGCTGTGACACGCCGCTGCGCTTATCCACGCGCTTGTCGGTGCGCGCCTCGAAGGCGATCCGCTCGACCAGCTCCGCGATGAAATCCGGAATGCGGTGCGGCCGGCTGCCGCCGTCGCGCGCCAGCCACGCCTCCTGGGCGGTGATCGCGGCCCCGAGCTCGACCGTGTGGGGGTAGTGCGTCTGGATTTCCGACCCGATGCGATCCTTGAGCGGCGTGATGATCTTGCCCCGCGCGGTGTAGTCCTCCGGGTTCGCCGTGAACACGAGCGCCACGTCCAGGTTCAGCCGCACGGGATAGCCCTTCAGCTGCACGTCGCCTTCCTGCATGATGTTGAACAGGCCGACCTGGATCTTGCCGGCGAGATCGGGCAGCTCGTTGATCGCGAAGATGCCGCGGTTGGCGCGCGGCAACAGCCCGTAGTGCATCGTCAGCTCGTCGGACAGGAGGTGCCCGCCACGCGCCGCCTTGATGGGGTCGACGTCGCCGATGATGTCGGCGATGGTGACGTCCGGCGTCGCGAGCTTCTCCACGAACCGCGCGTCGCGCGGCAGCCAGGCGATCGGCGTCGCGTCCCCATGCTCGGCGACCAGCTCACGGCCGTATTTCGAGATCGGGGCGAAGGGATGATCGTTGACCTCGCTGCCGGCCAGGATCGGGATCTCCTCGTCCAGGAGGTCGACCATCGCCCGGACGATGCGGCTCTTGGCCTGCCCGCGCAGTCCCAGCAGGATGAAGCTGTGCCGCGACAGGATCGCATTGGTGAGCTGCGGGAGGACAGTGTCCTCGTAGCCGATGATGCCGGGAAACAGCGCCGTGCCGTTCTCGAGCAGGCAAATCAGGTTTTCACGGAGCTCGTCCGAAACGGTCCGGCGGATGCGGGACGGCGCGGCCCATTCGGTGTCCTTGAGCTCGCCCAGCGTCGAGGGTTTCGCGGAGTGCATGGCCGGACGTTAACCCGCCGTCTCTCGGGGTGTAAAGAGCCGCGCCGCCGCGATGCCCCAGGACTTGATGTCCACACCGGCACGCCCATCACTGCCGACCTGGAGCGGGTCGCCGTTCATTTCGACGAGGTTCACACGCCGCGCCAGCTGGAAGCGATACGCCGAGGGCCACACGCCGACTGAGCGCGCGAGCCCGCGGAGGTCCAGCAGCTTGACGACGGCGCCTTCGCCATCGTCCGCCGGCTTCGCACCCACCAGCAGCACGTCGCGATCGGGAACGAACAGCGCGGTATCGCGCGCGATCAATGGGCCCGCGGCGGTGTTGACGTAGGCAGGGCTCAGGTACAGGGGATCGCAGGCGGCCCACCCGCGACGCACCGGCTCCGCGGGGTCCGCGGCCGGGAGCAGCGACAGCCGGTAGCGGATCGTCCAGGTGCCGTCCTGGCGCGCGGCGTAGTTGGTATGCCAATAATTGTTGGCCACGTAGGAGAACAGGGTTCCATCCGGCACGATCGAGCGTCGCCAGGCACCGCGAAACACATCGTTCAGGGTCAGGAGCGGCGCATCGGGAGCGCTCCACACCACGCCGTCCTGGCCTTCGTGCAGCCACACCCAGTGCGTGTGACAGTACCAGTCCCGACAGCTGCCGGGTTGTTGATCCTGCTCCACGGTCATCCGTCCCAGCGGCACCTCGATGTCCACCGTCGGCTTGGTGAACGCGAAGGGAAAGGCCGCATAAAGCGCTTCCTTCCCGAGCATGGGCAGTTTGGTCAGCCGGTTCTCCACGTCGATCCAGGGGAGATCGTTGTAGACCGTCACCGCCGACGTGAGCGCACTGCAGCCGCGCAGCGCCCGCGTCGCTTCGAGGCGGACACCGATGCCGGGGAGGATCCGGCGCCGGGACGAGACGCGGGTGGCGGTCGCGACGTCGAGCTCGGCGGCCGTTCCCAGGGTGTCGCGGTCCGCCGAGGTCCACAGCGCGCTGCGATCACCACCGGTCACGTGCAGCCACTGGTTCAGGCCGGTCCAGGGCGTAGCCTTCACCCGCTCTTTCCCATCGGGACCCGTCCAGGACGCAATCGCCCCGGTGGTCGGATCGAGTCGCACGCTGAACCCGCCGGCGCTCGCTTCGAGTGCGTCCGCCTCGTCGGACGGGGGCGCCGCCGCACGCGTCGCAGTTTGCAGCGCCAGATAGCCTAACGCGGGCACGTCACGGAACAGCACCAACGCGTCGCCGTCTTCCAGGTCGACGGCCGGGCACGCCTGGCCGCCGGCGCGGAACTCGGTGCCGGCCCCGCCCGGCACTCGCAGCACCTCGGTGCGTGGCCAGTTGGCGGCGTTGAGGAGGATGCGGCCGGCGCCAGCGTTGGTTCCGTGGCCGATGCGGAGCAACGCCGCTGCGAGCTGGTGCTGGGCTGCGGCCGCCGCCCCCTCCAGATAGCGTCGTTTGTACGCCCACTGCTCGACGGTCTGGCGCGCGTCCGGCGCCCGCACACTTTCGGCGGCGCCCCACGTGTGCTCGCCGAACAGCAGCAGATCGCGCCACATCTGGCGGCGCTCTTCGGCGCGGTCGCTGACGCGGGCGGGGCGGCCGGCATCGGCGGACTCCACCCGTTCATCCCACAGCGCGGCGAGGTCGGCGGCGCGGGCGACGAGCTGCGCGGCGCGAAAGCCGGCCAGTTCTCTGGCGGTCGACGCCGCGCCGTCTTCCCAATAGGTGCCGGTGTCGCCGCGACGCACCGGAATGCGCGGACCGTAGCGGCGCTCCAGAGTCTGCAGCAGATCCTCGGCCCGGCCCGGGACGATGCGCGGATAGGCGTAGCGTCGGTTGAAGTCTTCCATGTTCGCGATCATGGTTTCGTCCATGACCGCATTGTCCCATTGCGCCCCGTACAGCAGGGCGATGTCGTAGGGCCAATCGGACGACTGGAACGCGGGATTCGCGAGCAACCAATCCGACAAGCGGCGGCCCATCTCGTCGGGACCCACATCGAACCCGAACCGCAGCCCGTCGCCGTAGTGGTAGCTGCGCCAATGGAGCACGCGACTCCCGTCAGGACCTTCCCACCAGTACAGCTGTGGATAGGCGGTCCAATCGCCAGCCAAACGGTGCACTTGGGCCTCGGACTTCGGCAGCAGGGGCAGCGCGCGCTCCGGGTTGGGGCCGCTCACCAGGTAGCGCACGCCGCTGGCCGCGAGCGTCATCGGGAACGTGAGTGGCTGCCCGGGAACATCCGTGATCTGCGCGGTGATGAAGCCCAGCCCCCGTTCGCGCGCGAATAGGCCCGCCGGCCACACCATCCGCGCCGCCGTCTCGTGATCGAGCAATCCGACCAGCAGGTTCGCGAACAGCGCGTGGAATCCGATTTTCCCGTCGCGGATGGCCTGGACCAGGCGACTGCCGTCTGCCGGTGACCGGTTTTCGACGTAGGACAATACTTGCAAGGCACACTCAGCCGTCCAGCGGTAATCGGGATGGTCTGGGAGGCGGGCGAGAGCCGCGTCCAGATTGCGACGGTGCACCTCCAGACACTTCTCCTGTAAGTCGGTGTACCCAACGTCGGTATGGTTGGAAGAGAGCCAGTACAGCGTCCACCGTCGCGGCGGGGTCAGCCGGACCCGCCGTCGGGCGACGGACTTCTTGCCCACGTCCAGGTCGATGCGGATGTCGCTGGGCTCGGACAGGGGGACCCACACTTCGCCTTTCAGGGTCGGACCGTCGTCCGTGGGCAGCAGTCCCGCGGTGCCGACGAGTGCGCCGTGCCGGTCGGTCACCCGGGCACGTGCGGCCGGCGCGGCCAGGCCCGAAACCGTGATCCGCACCAGATTGCGCCGTCCGTCGGGCTGCTGGTACAGGGCGCTCGGCGTCGCGACGATGACGGGCTCTGCCGTCCCGCTCGTCGATCGGGTTCGCGAGGGCCGAGCGAGCAGGGCAGCGCTCGCGGCGACGCGTTCGAGAAAGCCCCGGCGATCAATCACGTGGCCTTGACTCCCGGCCGACCGAGAATAGCTTTTGCGGCCGTTTACGGGGCCCGTCAACCGCTACCATAGTAAGGAGAGAGCATGAAGCGTCTCGTTTTCGCGCTGGCGTTGGTTGCCGTCGTCGGCGCGTGCAAGAAGGCCGAGCAGCAGCCCGCTGCTGGCGCGGCCGACACCAGCAAGATGATGATGTCGGATTCCGCGCACATGATGGCTGACAGCAGCAAGATGATGATGGATACGACCAAGCATTAGTCGTCTCCCGTCGACCGCATCAGGATGAACGGAGCCCGGGCGTGAACCCGGGCTTTTCGTTTGCCCGGATCCAGGCCACCGACCGGGCCAACGCCTCGCGTGGCGCCACGGTCGGGGTCCACCCGAGCTCGGCGCGCGCCCGGTCCGAGTCCCACGGATTCTCCCCGGTCACGAATGCCAGGGCCATGCGCGCCAGCTTCGGTCCCGACCACAGGGCGATGGCGAAGCGCGCGATGGCCACAGGAAGCTTCACGAAGCGGGCGCGCACGCCGCAAGCATCCGCGATCGCCGCCAGAAACTCCCGCATGGTGAGTAGCGGCGGAGCGTCCGTCGCCACGTTGTAGGCGCGGAAGCCGCCCTGGTGGCCAGGGGCGTCGAGCGCTGCAACGATCGCTTGCGCCACGTTGCCCGCATACACGCAGGAGAGATGATTTGTGCCCGGGCCGATGACCGGGACTACCGGGGCGCGTATGGCTCGGACCATGCGGGGAGTGAAGAGACGGTCCCGCTCGCCATAAATCACGTTGGGCCGGATCGCGACCGCCGAGATCGAGCCGGCTTCCGCCGCCTGGCGGACCAGCTCCTCGGCTTCCCGCTTGCTCCGGGCGTAGCCGTCGCCGTCCTGGATGTGACGGAACGGAAAGTCCTCGGTTCGCCGCTCAACGTCGGGACTGTAGTCGCCCGAACCGCCGTACACGGAGACCGAGGAGACGTGGACCAAGCGCACCCGGGCACTCCGGGACGCTTCGATCGCGCACCGGGTCCCGGTGACATTGACGGCATAGGCGGAGGCACCGGCCTGCTGATCCACCACGGCAGCCGCGTGGACGATGCCCGAAACCCCGCCGGCCAGGCCCTGCGCCCACGCGCCAGGGTCGGTCACATCCCCGATCACCGGCTCCGCGCCCAACGCCTTCACCACCGGGGCGGCCGGGCGCCGGACCAACGCGCGTACGGGGACCTGCTTCGCTCGCAGCGCCTCGATGACGTGACT
>DATFGN010000163.1:0-4970 GCA_035249405.1 Gemmatimonadales bacterium | reverse complement strand
CTGGCTGCGACAGCTGGTGTGGCTGGCGGTGGGGATCACGTGCGCGGGCCTGATCTTCCGAATCTCACCGCGGTTGCTCGAGTGGGCCACGCCATACGTGTACGGGGGGGCCGTACTTGTCCTGCTCCTGACCCTGCTCTTCGGGACCGGAGCCGGGACGGCCGCGGGAACGCATTCCTGGATCAGCATCGGCGGCGTCCGTTTGGGTCAGCCGGCCGAGCTGGGGAAACTCGCCGTCATTCTGATGCTCGCGCGCTGGCTGGCGGAGCGGCGCGAGCCACCGGCCACGCTCCGTGACCTGGTCTATCCGGGTCTGATCACGCTCGTTCCCTTCCTCCTCGTGGTGTGGCAGCCCGACCTGGGGAGCGCCATAGTGTTTGTGGCGATCCTGTTCTCGATGCTGTACTGGGCCGGGACCCGCCCAGCGCTCTTGCTGTTGTTGGCTTCGCCGGTGATCGGTCTCATCCTCGCCTTTTCGACCGTGGTCTGGGGCGCGTGGTTCGTGCTGCTGCTGGTGCTGGTATTGTGGGTGCGCCCGTACGTGTGGGAAGGACTCGGGGTGATGCTGGCCAACGTCTTGATGGGAGTCATTGCGCTTCCATTCTGGCGACACCTGGCGCCGTACCAACAGAATCGGCTGTTGGCGTTTCTCAATCCGGAAGCCGATCCGCGCGCCACCGGGTGGCACATCATCCAGTCCAAGGTCGCCATCGGCTCGGGCGGGTGGTTCGGAAAGGGATTCACGCACGGCACCCAGAAGCGGCTCGCGTTCCTGCCGGCGCAGCACACGGATTTCATCTTCCCCATCGTGGGTGAAGAGCTCGGGTTCGCGGGGGTGGTGGTGGCACTGGGATTGTTCGCCATGCTGCTGTTCGTCCTGATGCGCGTGGCGCGGCGGGCGACGGATCCGTTCTCGAGTTTTTGCGTCTTCGGCATCGGGGGCATGCTGTTCGCGCACATCGTCGAAAACGTGGGCATGGCCGTGAACCTGATGCCGGTAACCGGCATCCCGCTGCCGTTCTTCTCGTACGGCGGGTCCTTTCTGCTCACGTGTGCGCTCGCAACCGGTATCAGCCTGCGCGTCGCCTGGGAATCGCGTCTCTCGGGCTATGGCGACCACTCGTAATGAGTTACGGGATCGGGCCTAGCGCCTCCCTGGCGGCGGGTCCAAATTGTGCCCTCTTGGACTTCCTCGACCCCCTGCATGGCCTGGTTTAAAAAGGAGCGCAAGCCGCGCACCTCCGAGCGCGTCAAGCTGGAGATCCCGGCCGACGCCTGGGAAAAATGTGATGTGTGCGGGCATATCGACATCAAAGAGCGCTTCATCCGGGGCTTCAACGTCTGCCCCAACTGCGGCGCGCATCGCCGCATCGGCGCTCAGGACTACATCGATATCCTCGTCGACGAAGGCTCCTGGCACGAGCTGGACGCGGGACTCAAGTCCGGCGATCCCCTGGCGTTCGAGAATTACCGTGAGCGCATGGCGGCGGCGGTGAAGAAGGCCGGGCCCCTGGAAGCGATCCGCAGCGGCTACGCCCGACTCGACGGCATGCCGATCTATCTCGGCGTGATGGACTTCTCGTTCATGGGCGGCTCGATGGGTTCGGTGGTGGGCGAAAAGATCGCCCGCCTGACGCGCCGCTCCATCGATCGGACCACGCCGCTCGTCATCGTATCCGCCTCGGGCGGAGCGCGGATGCAGGAAGGGGTTCTGTCGCTGATGCAGATGGCCAAGACCTCCGTGGTGCTGGCTGAGCTGGCCGAGCAGGGCATTCCGTTCGTGTCGATTCTCACCAATCCAACGACGGGGGGCGTCTCGGCGTCCTATGCCATGCAGGGCGATGTGATCATCGCGGAGCCGGGGGCGGTGGTCGGGTTCGCCGGACCGCGGGTCATCAAGCAGACGATCGGGCAGGACCTGCCGGAAGGGTTCCAGACCTCGGAGTTTCTTCTGGATCACGGCATGATCGACGCGGTGGTCCCGCGCAGCGAACTGCGCGAGACGACGGCACAACTACTCCGGCACATGGCAGGTCGCGCGCCGGTGGAGGCGGGCGACTGAATCGGTTGTCCTTCGCGGACGCCTGCCGCCTTCTGTTTCCCCGACAAGCCGGCCGGATCAAATGGAGCCTCGAGCCCACGTTTGAGCTGCTCGAGGCGCTCGGCCACCCCGAGCGGCAATTCCCCACGATCCACGTCGGTGGGACGAACGGGAAAGGCTCCACGTGCGCCTTCCTCGTGGCAGCGTTGCGGGGGCGCGGCTTCCGCGTGGGCCTGTACACCTCCCCGCATCTCGTGTCGGTGTGCGAGCGCGTGCTCGTCAATGACCAGCCGATCAGCGAGACGGCGTTCGCCGAGTGGACGGCTCTGCTGTTGCCCCACATCGAGCGGACCGAAGCGAGCTTCTTCGAGGCGATGACGGCGATCGCCTTTGCCGACCTGGCTTCCCGCGACGTGGAAATCGGGGTGATCGAAGTCGGCCTGGGTGGACGTCTGGACGCGACCAACGTCATCACGCCGCTGGCCAGCGTCGTGACGAAGATCGCCCTCGAGCACACGGATTATCTGGGCGACGATCTCGCCGGGATCGCGCGGGAGAAGGCAGGGATCGCCAAGCCGGGCGTGCCGTTCATCACGGGAGAGCAGGATCCTGCGGTGCGGCAGGTGCTGGTCGAGGAAGCGCAACGTCGCGGCGCCGAGCCGATCGTTCGCGTCGGCATGGAGCAGACCCCGCCCAGCGATGTGCTGCTCGGGCTGCGCGGTCAGCATCAATGGAACAACGCCTGGGTGGCGCTGGGGGCTCTGAACGCGCTCCCGCCGCCCTTCGGCCCGGTCGGTCCATGGGTGCCGTCCAGCTTTGCGAAGGCGTACGTGCCCGGCCGCTTCGAGGTACGGGGCCGCTGGATCCTGGACGTGGCCCACAACCTCGATGGAATGCAGGTTCTGGCACAGGCGCTCCGGGAATACCGGCCCCCGCGTCCAATCCACGCCCTCGTGGGGATCCGCAACGACAAGGACTGGCCCGCGATGCTCGCCGCGCTGCGGCCCGAAGTGGATCAGCTGGTGCTGAGCGTCGCGCCCTCCGTGCCGGGTGACCGGCGCTGGACCGAGCAGGACTTCGCCCACCAACTGGAAGATCCCGCGGTGCGGTTCGAACCCGACTTCGATCGTGCGCTGCGAGTGATCCAGGAGGGCGCGCACACGATGCTGGTCACCGGCTCGTTCCACACCGTCGGCGATGCGATGACACGCTTGCCCGGGTTTGCGCCAATCGGCTAAATTGTTGTGATGCAAGGGAAAGCGCTTCCCGGCTTTCGCGATTTCTACCCCGACGAGCTCGCCCTTCGCAACCAGATTCTTGCCACGTGGCGTCGCGTGGCCATCCAGTACGGCTTCGAGGAATACGACGGGCCGCCGCTGGAGCCGCTCGAGCTGTACACCCAGAAGAGCGGGGAAGAGATCGCCGGGCAGCTGTACGCGTTTCGGGACAAGGGAGACCGCGAGGTCGCCCTGCGACCGGAGATGACCCCGACCCTGGCGCGGATGGTCGGGGCGCGCGCGCAGGCGCTGAAGAAGCCGATTCGCTGGTTTTCCACCCCGCAGTTGTTCCGCTACGAGCGGCAGCAGCGGGGTCGGCTGCGGGAGCATTTCCAGCTGAACATGGACATCATCGGCGAACCGGGGCCACTGGCCGACGCCGAGCTCGTGGCCGCCGCCATCGACATCCTGCGCGCCTTCGGGCTGGGGCCCCAGGACGTCCAGGCGCGCCTGTCGGACCGCCGCGTGCTGCGCGCTCTCCTGGTGGGTCACGGTCTGCAGGAAGGCCAGCTGGCCGACGCCTTTGCGGCGGTTGACCGCAGTGAGCGGGAGCCCCGCGAGGCCGTGGAATCCCGACTCCAGAGAGCGAGCTGGGAGAAGACCGCCATCGCGGCTCTGTTTGACGTCACGGCGCTCAAAGGGCTGGATGCGGTCAACGCCGCGTTGGCGAAGACACCAGGTGGAGACGAAGCCGGCGAGTCCCTGCGGGAGTGCTGTCGCGCCCTCGAGGCGATGGGCCTGCGCGAATTCGTGCAAGTCGACCTGACCATCGTCCGCGGCCTGGCCTACTACACCGGCATCGTCTTCGAGCTGTTTGATGCCGGCCGGCAGCTGCGCGCGATCTGCGGCGGCGGTCGCTACGACGGGCTGCTCAAGGCGTTGGGTGGCGTCGATCTCCCGGCGCTGGGGTTCGGGATGGGGGACGTCGTCCTGGGCGAGCTGCTTAAGGAGCGGGGCGTGGCGCCGGCCCGGTGGCGACCCGTGGACGCGTTCCTGGTAGCCGTGAGCGGCGAGGACATCGTGCCGGTTCTGCGACTGGCGCACGAGCTCCGCGACCAGGGTGTCGCCGTCGAGTACAGCCTGCACTTGCAGGCGATTCGCAAACAGCTGGAATTGGCGGCCGCCCGCGGCGCACCGCATGCGGTGGTGATCGGCCCCGACGAGCGGCGCGATGGGCAGGCCGTGGTGCGCGATCTGCGCACGGGCACCGAAACCCGCGTACCATTCGCCGAGCTCAGCCAACGGCTTCGGGATGGAGCCTGAAGTGGGAGACGGAGCCATGCAGGTTGTGAATCTCGCCGCCAAGCTGGCGGCATTTTCTGAGCGCTGGTCCCCCAAGGTCGTGGGCGAGCTGAACGGCCAGCAGGTGAAGCTGGTCAAGTTCCTGGGCCCGTTCGTCTGGCACCATCACGATGATGAGGACGAGCTGTTCTACGTGATCAAGGGGCGGTTTCGGATGGAATTCCAGGACCGGGCGATGGACGTGGCCGCGGGCGAGTTCATCATCGTCCCGCGCGGCGTCGAGCATCGTCCCGTAGCGGACGACGAAGTCGAGGTCATGCTCTTCGAGCCGGCCTCGACCTTGAACACCGGCAACGTGCGCAACGAGCGCACGCGCGAGCGGCTGGAACGGTTGTAGCCGCACCACAATC
>DATFGN010000162.1:0-6908 GCA_035249405.1 Gemmatimonadales bacterium | reverse complement strand
TGGCCGGAGGTAACGACTGAGCACCGCACCAGCGAAGCTGGGAGTCCTCGCGACGCGACTCGCGTACGTCGCAGTGCTCGCCGCAGCCACCCTCGCCCCATTCCACTTTGCGTACCCGACCGCCGGCTTGGCGAAGACGGTGGCGAACGCCTTCACGTTCCACTATTCGACCGCCACCGCGATCGACGCGCTTCAGAACGTGTTGCTGTTCGCGGGCTGGGGCGCATTGTGGGCGACCACGACGGCGCCCACCCCCCTGCCCCAGGCGCTGCGTGGTCCCGCCCTGACCGGCGCGGCCCTGAGCCTCATGGCCGAAGTGCTGCAGATCTTTCTGCCCGATCGCCGCGCCACCGTGCTGGACGTCCTGACCAATACCGCCGGTGCGGTGCTGGGCGCCGCCGCAATCGTGATCGCCGTCCAGACGGCGCAGGCCGCGCGCACCCGAAAGTCCTACTTCGGGCTCCCGGCGATCGGATTCGCCGTGGCCTACCTGGGCGCCGCGATCGCCGAAGCGGCGCTGCCGCTGCAGACGTCGGCGGTGATTGATTCCGGTGGCGCCGCCCGGCTGCACCGCATGCGCACGGCGGCGGCGCGGCTCGACTGGACGTCGGTGTGGCACATCCCTCTCGGCGACGTGCTCCTGTTTTTCCCGCTCGGCATCTTTGGCGTGATGGCGCTGGTCGAGAATGGCGTCTCGCACTGGGCGGCGTTCCGGCGGGTGTGCGGGTGGGGCCTCCTGGGCGCGGTCCTTATCGAGCTGGCGCATGGCCCGTTAGGCCAGCCGATCCAGCTCGGGTCGGCGGTGGCCCATTTCCTGGGGATTGCGCTCGGCGCCGCGGCATGCGCGCAGTGGCTGCCCGGGTTCTCGCGCCTCGTGCGGGGACGCGGCCGGCCGGCCGCAGTGCTCGTGGCCTATGCACTGCTCATCGCGTTCTGGGCGTGGCGGCCGTTCGTGCTGGAAACGGATCCCGCCACGATTCAACAGCAGTTCGCCCTCGAGCGGTTGATCCCCCTGCAGGGGCTCGCCCGGCGCAGCGACCTCGCCAGCGTGGCGGAGATCGTCAAGCCGTTCTTCCTCTTTTTCCCGCTCGGCGCCATGCTCGCAGTGTGGCCGTTACGCCGGCGCGGATGGCTCGGGACGTGCTTGCCGGCCTTCTATCTTGCCGTGATCACCGAGGTCGTGCAGGGCTTCGTGGCCGGGCGGTTCTTCGACGGCACCGACCTGGTGATTCAATGCGCCGCGGCGGCGATCGGGTGGGCGGTCGTGCGGCAGGCGGGATACTTTCCCTACGGAGCGGTACTGGACGGATAGATGCCCTGGCCCGGATTCGAACCGGGACGCCTTTCGGCACTGCCCCCTCAAGACAGCGTGTCTACCAGTTTCACCACCAGGGCGGGCTCGGTAAGCTAGGAACCGTCCCGAGCATGGTCAAGCCATGGCGCGTGTGCTCGACGCAGACAGGATCCTCGAAACACTCGATCGCCTCGCGGTGCGCGTGCGCGAGCGTTTCCCGACGGCCGGCCTCAACTCCGTGGTCCGTGAGCTGCAGGCGATTGGGAAAGACACCCGCACGCGGGCGGAGTGGGTGAGCCGGCCCAACCGCCGGCTGCGCGTCGCCGCTTTCTTTCTGGCCGCGCTGCTGCTCGTGATGTTGATTGGAGCCGCCTTGTCGTTGCGATTGCCGGGCCGGGTGGAGAGCGTCGGCTCGTTGATGCAGGCGCTCGAGTCCACGGTGAACGACATCGTCTTCGTAGGCGTCGCCATCTGGTTTCTGCTCACCATCGAGACCCGGATCAAGCGCCGTGTGGCGCTGCGCGGGATTCACGAGCTGCGCAGCCTCGCGCACGTGGTAGACATGTACCAGCTCACCAAGGATCCCGAGCCCGCCCTGGGCTTGGGACCCGTTACCGACTCGTCCCCGGAACGGCTGCTGACCCGATTCGAGCTGGCCCGCTACCTCGACTACTGCAGCGAGATGTTGTCGCTCACCAGCAAGCTGGCGGCGCTGTACGTGCAGACGTTCGACGACCACACGGTCCTCGCGGCGGTCAGCGATGTCCAGGGACTCACCACGGGTCTGTCGAGCAAGATCTGGCAGAAGATCATGATTCTGGATACTGCAGGAAGAGACTAGCCGCGGGCGAGCATCCCGAGAGTCGAGTGCGTGGTGCGTTGTGCGTGGTATTCACTGGTTCATAGCCAGCCAACGTCTCCGCAAGCCGGCCACCCCACCGTCAAATACCACGCACCACGCACCACGCACTGTCTTTTAGTTCGGCGAATGCACTCCCTGCCCCGTGTACGGGCGATTGCGCCCAATCCCGGGCCCGGACGGGAAAATGTTGTTCAGATCATTGTCGATCTGGGCGATGTACTGCCGGACCGACCCCGGAAATGGCTCCGTGCGACCGTGGCGGCCGTATGGATCCGTATACCACACGGTCGGGCCTTCCCGATTGCTGATCACCGTCGAGTTGATGTCGAACTGGCGCCGCGCGCCGTCGAAGGCTGAGCGCGGATCGTTGAAGGTCACGCCAGGGACCGTTCCGTTCGCCGTCGAAGACTCGCAGGGTCCGCCGCGCGCCCGCTCGCCGTTGGGACCGACCCAATAGCACACGTCGATCGGCCGTCCGGTGACGTTCGGCGCCGAGGGATCGTAGAAGCGGCTCGGCAGGAACGCCTGGAAGTACGGATTGATGAACGCGAGGCCATGCCCATCCTCGGCGCGCCAACTCTCCGACATCTGCCAGCTCTCGTGCAGGAGACCCCAATCCGAGTTCTGCCCCGCCGGGACCAGCAACCGGTCCGCGCAGGTGCGGTCCGGGATGATCCGCACGCCACCACCATCGGGCGAATTGAGCGGCGTGGGCGGCCCCACGACGACCGTGCTGTCGGTGCAGGTGCTCCGGAATTCACCCGGCGTTCCGATCGCGACCATCTTGGTGACGTGCAGCTCGGTGCCGTCCGAGCACCGGATGTGGTAGGCGATCTCGTGCACGTTGTTGGTGAAGGCGTCCTTGGAATGCGTGCCCTGGTGCATCTTCACGAGCAGGTCGCATCGGATGTCGAACAGCTGGTCTGCGGGTGCGCTGCCGAAATGCAGCTGCACGTCGTTCTCCCACTCCATCTTGTGGCCGAAATGGTCTTCACGGCGCGGATTGGCGGGATCCCAGATTTCCAGCTGCTCGTTCGCGTAGCCGAAGGGAATGGGGCCAACGTCGTTATTGAGGTTCGAGCCGCTCGGGTCGCGTCCGTGCTCGTGCCCGAACGTACAGCCGCCGGGACCGGTGGGTGGATGCCAGGTGGGATACAGTTTTCCGTCCGGCCCCACGACGGCGTACGCATCGTGCTGTTCTTTCGTGCACGTATCATTGGGCCCCGGCGTCCACAGCCCATAGGCGATACTGAACCCGTTCGGAGCGACCGGCGCCTGGGCGTTCTCACTGCACGCGAGCCCGACCACCACCGCGAGTGGCGCCCCCAGGCGCACCACGCGCGTGAATCGTTGTTTCACTGCAAACATGACAACCTCCTCCCGGCCCCGATCGGGTGGGATTTTTCAAGAGTTTTCGAGTTTCCTTGAATGAAGCCGATTTCCATCATTCCCGGCCGTGACCACCGTCACGGGGCTTCGGGCAATGCGCGGTGTGATTTAAGGTGTTGAATTGTTGCCTCGCCCATCGTACTCATTCACACCCCTAGCCGCCGGCCGGCATCGATCCCTACCGTGTGTTGAGGAGACGCCATGCGGACCATCCCGAAGCCCCTGCTTGCGCTGGCGGCCCTCGCCGTCCTGACTGTCCCCACCCCGCTCGATGCACAACGTCCCACGAGTCACCCTGGACTCTGGATCGGGGCGGGCGTCGGCTTGGGGTGGGCGCGGGTCAGCTGCCGCATCTGTGGCGCCAACCGCGGCCATAGCCTGTCCGCCGCTGCCCAGGTCGGGGGCCGGATCTCCAACAGCATCCTCATTGGTGGCGAGATCGAAGCCTGGTTCCGGGGCAGCAACTCGGATCAGGGCCGGCCGGGCGACGAGCTGCTGCTCGCCTATGGTGCCGTGGTGTACTGGTATCCCACTCCCCGGTATCCCTATTACCTCAAGGGTGGTGTCGGGCTCGTCACCTATCGCATCGACGACGGTACTGACCGGGTGACGTCTTCCGCCCTGGGGCCGAAGATCGGGATCGGATACGAGCTGCACGTGGCGGGACATCTCTCGGCGGTCCCGTATCTCAATATCCTGGTTGGATCGACGGGCGCCACCGTGAAGTTGAACGGGAACGAGGTGCTCAATAATGCGAGCATCGGCTTGCTGCAGTTCGGGATCGGCATCGCCCACCGCTGACCTGCCGTTTCCCGGAGACAGAGACGCCACGCGACCCGATGCGGATCGCGTGGCGTCGTTTCGTTCGAGGATGTCCTGCTCTACCGGATCGCGGCCTTCGGGTACACGGCGGTGTGCGCGAGCATGTCGTGGAACGCCTGCTTCTTCATGCCGAGCGTGAAAAAGCAGCCGACGAAGGTGATCAGCCCCGCCACGTTGCCGAGCGTGCCCAGGGCCCGGATCCCGGCCAGCCCACTGAGCAGCGTCAAAATGTAGCCGCTGTTCTTGATCGCAAACCGCATCAGCAGTTTTCCTACCGGGGCGGCCGTGCCATCGTCGCTGGCGACCCGGATGCCGAGGATCAGTTTGCCCAACGTGTAGCCCGTCAATCCCTCGATCAGGAAATAGACGCAGCCGATCACCGCGACCGCGATTGCAAACGCGAAGAGGCCACCCAACAAGCCACCGACCAGCGCCGCTGCGGCCTGGGCCGAGTCGGCTTGGGCCATGGCCCCGCCCAGCGCGGCCCCGGCGGTCACGCCGAGCATGGTGCCGATGGTGCCCCCGCCCAGGAATGCCAGCACGCCGACGATCACGACATCCAGCAGCCATGCGCCCAACCGCGGTCCAAAGCCGACCCGCTGCTCCATGTCACACCTCCCGAAGGCGAGTTGGAAACCACCGAGTGGCCACCATATGGAGCCGGAACGCCCCCCAAGTCAAGAGCGCGCGACGATCGCCTCTACGAGTCGTCGCGCCGCGAGCGGCTCCGCGGCGAAGAACAACGACGGCTCGATGACCTCGAGCTCCATGACCAGAAACTCCGCGCCGCGCTCCACGCCGTCGACGCGCGCGTAGATCCATTCGCCCGGGATCGCGGCCAGCGCGCGCTCCGCCCCGGCGCGAGCCCGGTCCGAGGCGCGATCCAACGCCATGGTACCGCCGAACCGCTCCTGGACGCGAAAATCGCCCGCGGCCGGGCGTTTGCGCACGGCATGACTGTATTCCCCGGCGAGATACACGAGCGACACCTCTCCTGCGGTCACGACCTCCGGAACGAATTCCTGGATCAGCACGCCGCTCGTGGCGACCAGATGCGCCAGCCGCACCTGATCGGCGCGCACCTGATGCACATTGGTGCGCCAGGTTTCGTAGCCCGCGGCCGAGACGGTCGGCTTGATGACCGCGTCGGTCCAGCCACGCTCTTCCAACAGCTGCAGGAGATCTGGCACCTCCCGCGCTTCGAACCAGGCGGTGCCGGGAATCGCCACGCCCGAGGCGGCCAGCTGGCGCAAGTAGTGCTTGTCCAGATTCCAGCGGACCACGGAGGTCGGATTCCAGAGCCGCACCCCCGCCTCATCCAGCCGCGCGAGCCAGGCGCGGAATTCGGTCGGGCGCAGGTGGTAGTCCCAGCACGAGCGCAGCACGACGGCGGCGAAGCGGGTCCAGTCCACGCCCGGCTCGTCCCAGCAGTGCGCGCGCGCTCCCCAGCCGAGTCGGTCGAGCTCGGCCAGGAGCGGGCGGTCATCGGGAATCAGCTGTGGGTGTTCGCGGTAGGTGACGAAGGCGACATCAGGCATTCAGAAGTGCCACGAAAACTCTCCTTGACGCTGGCGCAGGCCGGCGGGAATGTCCCAGAGCGACCGATCGAAGCTGTCCCGCTCGAGCGCGGTGATCTCGATGCGCTGGGTGGTCACCTTGTTCGGTTCTTCCAGTGTGTGTGCGGTGACGACGATACGAAGCGGCGTCCCGGTGAACAAGTCCTGACGCTGCACGTTGGAGCGTTGAGTGAACTCCGGGTCCGTTTGTCCCAGGATCGACGTGATCGTCGACACCAGGTCGATGATCGGGTTAGGCACGAGCCGCACCGACCGACTCACCCAGTAATCGGTGACGACGACCTGGTGCATGGTCTCGCCGGGCAGCCCGAAGGCACTGACCCCGACCGTGAATTCCTGGATCATCCGGAACCGCTCGGTCTCAAGTCCTGCGACCCGGTCCCCCGCCCCGAGACGGCGGGACGACACGTGCATGTCGCGCACGCGGAACCGCACCACGCCGGTGGCCGAAACGGCCCGCAGTCCGATCGCGGCCACGCGGGAGAACGTCGAGTCGTCCGTCATCCCGTATTCGCCCTCGCGCGGATGGATCGACACGACGCGCCGGCCGCCGTCCAGCACCAGCACGTAATCGTCCGACGCGTTCTTGCGGAAAAAGTCGATCCGGGCGCGGCGCCCATCCTCGCGCACCACGCCGGCCGTGCTGTCATCATCCGTGATCATGTTGAACGTGTATCGGGTGCCCGTGACGGACTGGGTTTGCAGCAGACTGGCGGCGAGCAGCAGGGCAGCGACCGGCATAGGTGCTCCGAAGTGGTGGGACCGAGCCTCCGTACGGCCCTGTCGACCCGCCGGTTTCCCTTACTCTGCCGGCGGCGGGGCTCTCCCCACCAGAATCGTGATGTTGTCGCTGCCGCCCCGCTCGAGCGCCAGGTCGAGCAGCGCCCGGGCCATAGTCTCGGAGGTCGTCATCGCACCCAGCCGTTCGGCGATCTCCGCGTCCGACACGTGCTTGGTGAGCCCA
>DATFGN010000161.1:0-10810 GCA_035249405.1 Gemmatimonadales bacterium | reverse complement strand
AAGGCCAGGGAGGCGGTGCTGTTGGCCGCGATGACTCGACCCAGCGTGGACAGATTGTTCATGGTCGTTCGCCGGGACGTGAGCACCTCGTAGGTCACAAACGCCGCGCAGGTGAGCAGCAGCACCAAACCACTGATCAGGAGCAGGATCGCCGTCAGCTTCTGCTTGATCGGCCAGTCGCGCAACGCCATTTCAGTGCCCGGCCGAGGGGATGATCTCGGCCACTCGGAGCAGCTTGGAGCTGATGGTGAGGTGGGCCGCTGCCGCCGCCAGAACATTGATCTTGAGCCGGATGCGCTGCCGGTCGGTAACGAAGGCGATGATGCCCCCCCGTTCCGCAAACCCATCGATGTCACTGACCGTGAGGATCGGCCGCCGCTTGAGGCCCGCCAGCATGTCCGCCGTTGGGGACCCCTCGGACCGGCTGATGAACAGGATGTGGCAGGCGTTGATCTCGTCCACACGGTGATACCGCCGGACCTGGAGTGCCCGCCCTCCAACGCGCTCGTCGCGCACCGTCTGGTCCAGGAAGTCGCCAAATGGGTCGGCACCGAGCACGCAGATCTCTACCGCCGCCCCGGAATCGGCGAAGGCTTCGGCCGGCCAATCGACGAATTGCGCAAAGTTGAACAGAAACACGGCCTTCACCTGGTATTCCGAGGCCCGCACGGCTTGCGCGGCCAGCGTGGCCCTGGTCACGAGCAACAGCGCGACGGGGAGAATCCTCAGAAGCGCCATTGCACCAACCCGTACACGCCACGGTCGATTTCCCGGCGTGCGGCCCCCGGCGCGCCAAACTCGGCGTGGCGACGGTGCAGGAGGTTCTGCCCGACGACGGACAGGTTCAGGTTCGTCGTCGTCTGCCAGGTGAGTTTGGCGTTGAGCTCAGCGTAACCCGGGACCTGCTGGTTGACGATGTCGTCGATCGCCCGCAAGCCCGCATCGAGTCGCAAATGCGCGGGCAGCTCGACCGATGAATGCAGGAAGAGCTGGCGATCGGGAGAGTGGTTTTCCCCGGCGCCGCGCGTCGTGTCGGTGCTGCCGGGGTTGGGCCAGATATGGACGCGCAGCTCGGTATAGCCGGCACTCAGGCGCCACCTGCTGGTGAGCCAATAGTCGGCGGTGACCTCGGCTCCAAACGCCTCGCCGTCCAGCCCGTTGCCGATGACGACGGGGAAGGCGTTGGGCGGATTGACTTGCTCCAGGCTGCGGAGTCCGTGATAGCGGCTATAGAAAGTCGCCACGGACATCGCCAGGGCCCCGCGCTGATGCCGAACCCCGAGCTCGTAGGCCAGCTCCTCCTCGGACTGGAAGTTGGGCCCGCCCTCGAGAAAGAACGGCGGCTGACCTGGGGCAAACAGCTCCCGATCGATGCGCGAAGGCGTGCGGACCGCCCGGGACACGGCCGTCCACAGGGTTGCCGAGGGACTGAGGGTCCAGTTTACTCGGCCGCTGGGCTGAATCTCGACGCCCGTGTAGTCGTTGTGCTCGATCTTGGTGCCGAGGGCCGCGTGCAACCGGTTGGGGACGAGCACGATCTCGTCCTGGACGAATCCCGTGAACCACTGGCGCGCGACGTGAGCTGGGAGGAAAGCCAGGGCCGCGCTGTTGGCGACGTGGTCGTTCATCAGCCGAAAGCCAAGTCCCCAGACCACGTCGTGCCGGGCGCCCAGGCGGATCTGGTGTTGCAGCTCGACGTCGTAGATGTCGAGATCTTCGCCGAACGTGCCGGGGATGATCCGGCGCGTCCGATCGTAGTACAGCTGCGCCGCGAGCGTCGCGGTTTCGGAGATCGTCCGCGACCACTTCGCCATCACGTTGCCACCGTTGAAAACGATGTCGCTGGCGTTGAGCTGGGCGCTGCGGCCAGAGTAGAGATCGCCTTGCACGGTGATTCGACTGGTGGTCGACGCTTCCCAATCAACGCGCACACCGCCCTGTTCCCGGTGCCAATCATCCGTGGCATCCTGGCCGTTAGGCAGCGCCGACCGATCGCGCGCCACGCCGCTCCCATAGATCCGAAACCGCCCGCGGGTGCCCAGCGCCCCGCCGTAGCGGGCGGTGCCAAACCCGCGCAGCTCGGTGCCGCCGCCGCCCGACACGAACAGCCCCTGGGTGTCTTTGGCGTCCTTCGTAATCACGTTGATCACGCCGTTGACCGCGTTGGCCCCCCAGAGCGTCGCTCCCGGTCCGCTGATGACCTCGATCCGGTCGATGTCCGCGAGGGCCACGTCCTGCACGTCCCAGAACACTCCCGAGAACAGCGGCGTGTACACCGTGCGCCCATCGATCAGCACCAGGAGCTTGTTGGCGCTGGTGCTGTTGAAGCCGCGGGCGCTGATGGCCCATTGGCGGGAATCGATCTGGGCGACTTGCAGATTGGTGGCGAGGCGAAGGGCTTCGGGGAGACTCGACGCGCCGGAGCGGCGAATGTCTTCTTCCGTGATGACCTGAATCGCCGAAGCGGTCTGCGACAGCCGCTCGGCCCGTTTGGACACCGATGTCACCTCGACGTTCATCAACTCTTCGACGCTCAACTGCTTGAGCGCCCCGAGTGAATCCCGCTGCTGAGCGACAGCGGGCTGTGCGACGCCGACCACTCCCACAGTGAGGAGCATCGCGTCGGCCATCCGTCGGCACCACATGGTGGGTCTCACGCCTCCTGGCTCGAGGGTGATCTTGGGGCCGCGACTGCCTACTCTTGGATTATTGCGCCCGGGATACAAGTGGGGGGACGTCACGCTGCGGCATCACGGCCTGCAACGTACTGCTTGGCTGGGAGGCGAGTAGGGCGTTTTTCCGGCATGGAGAGGCCCTTTCGCGACACTTGGGCCCAAAATCGGCATGACTCTTGCTCTTCCCCTGCCAATCGGGTGCTGCGTCAGGGAGTGCGGACTCACATGACTCGTGGCCGCTGGGTCGCGACCTTCGTGCTGATCGGCACGACGGCAACGTGCATCGACCACCAGTCGCCGACCTCTCCTGCCGAGCCGGCGCGGTTGGCTGTCTCCGCCATCACCCAGACGTTGCTGACGGCCGGGAATAACACCGTCAATCAGCGCATCTACACCACCGCCAGTATCACCCCCGCTCCCAATGCGCTCATCACGGTTGCCGTGCTGGGCCACAACTCGTCCGCTGCCGCCGCTCCGCCGACCCTCTCGGGTGGCGGGATGACGACTTGGACGGTCGTCGCCACCACCAGCTTCGACGCCGTCGCCACGCCGCACAAGCGATTGACGGTCTACCGGGCAATGAGCGCGTCCCCCGGCAGCGGTCCGATCACGATCACCTTCGGCGGCAGCCAATCCAACTGCCAATGGATCGTGTCGCAGTGGACCGGGGTGGACGTCTCCGGGGTGAACGGCGCCGGGGCGATCGGCCAGACCGCCGTGAACCAGGCGGATGCGGTGACCGGGCTATCGGTGGCGCTCGCGGCGTTTGCGAATGCGAACAACGTGGGGTACGGCGTGTTCGCGGTGAACAAGAACGCGGTGGCGGTGACGCCGGGCGCGGGCTTCACCGAGGTCGCCGAGCAGCCGTCGGGTGAGAGTCCGCTGTCGGACCTCGAGGCGGAATGGGCGAGCGGGGACAACACGATCGACGCGAGCTGGGTGAGCTCGAATGCCGGAGCATTGGGCGTCGAAATCAAGGCATCGGAGTCGGGAGGCGGCGGTGGCGGGGTCGTATCTGCGGCTCAATCAACCGTGTCCGCGTCCCCGGCTTCTATCACGGCGGGAGGCGGTCCGTCGACCGTTACGGTGATGGTGAAGGACGCGAGCGGCAACCCGATCAGCGGCGCAGCGGTCGTGCTCTCGGCCACGGGCACAGGAAACACGCTGACGCAGCCTGCCGGGACTACGGACAACAACGGCGTCGCCACCGGGACGCTCAGCTCGACTATGGCGGAAAGCAAGACGGTGTCCGCCACGGCCAACGGGACGGCGATGACACAACAGGCGACCGTGACCGTGACTCCCGGACCGGTATCGGCGAGTCAATCGACTGTCACGGCCTCGCCCAGCTCGTTCGCTCCGGGGGGCAGCGCGACCATCACGGTGACCGCGAAGGATGGGAACGCGAATCCGATCAGCGGTGCAACAGTGCTGCTCGCGGCGACCGGAGCGGGCAGCCTCACCCAGCCGTCTACTCCGACCACTGCAAGCGGCGTGGCGACCGGAGCCTTCAGCTCGACGGTCGAAGGATCGGTCGACATCTCGGCGACGATTGCTGGGACCGCGATCACACAGGTCGCGACCGTGCAGATCGCGTCCCAGCCGCCCGCGTCGGCGATTGCCCACGCCGTGCTCACGGCGGGGAGCAGCCCAGTCAATCAGCGCGTCTATACCACTGCCAGTATCACCCCCGCCCCCAACGCCCTGATCACCGTCGCCGTGTTGGGCCACAACTCCTCGGCCGCCGCCGCGACCCCCACGCTCTCGGGTGGCGGCATGACGACCTGGACCGTCGTCGCCACCACCACGTTCGACAACATGGCCACGCCGCACAAACGGCTCACTGTCTACCGGGCGATGAGCGCGTCGCCCGGTAGCGGCCCGATCACGATCACCTTCAGCGGCAGCCAATCCAACAGCCAATGGATCGTGTCGCAGTGGACCGGGGTGGATGGCTCCGGCGTGAACGGGGCGGGGGCGATCGGGCAAACGGGAACGAACCGGGCGGACGCAGTGACGGGGCTGGCGGTCGCGCTGGCGCCGTTCGGCAATGCGAACAACGTGGGGTACGGTGTGTTCGCGGTGAACAAGAACGTGGTGGCGGTGACGCCGGGCGCGGGCTTCACAGAGATCGCCGAGCAGCCGTCAGCTGAAGGAACGCTGGCCGATCTCGAAGCGGAGTGGGCGGGCGGCGACCATACCATCGATGCGAGCTGGGCCAGCGCCAATGCCGGTGCCCTGGGCATTGAGATCAAGGCAGGAGGCGGCGGTCCTGTCGGTGGCACACCGACCGTGGTGGCGTTCGCGGGCGGTGGGCAGACGGGACTGGTGGGATTCGCCGTCAACGTGCCCCCGGCGGTGCTGGTCCGCTCCGCCTCCGGTACGCCGATTGCCGGTGCGTCCGTGCTCTTCTCGGTGACGGGCGGAGGCGGCTCGGTGACCGGGAGTTCGGCGCTCACCGATGCGAACGGCGTGGCCCGCGTCGGATCGTGGATCCTCGCCACGGGCACGAACACGCTCAGCGCCACGGTCCAAAACCCGACGACGACGGCGGGAAGCCCCGTCAGCTTCTCCGCCACCGGTGCGCCACAGCGCTATCACGTCGATGTTCGCTTCGTCACGTCCATGACGCCGTCGCAACAGGCCGCGTTCACGAACGCCGCCAGTCGCTGGGAAACGCTGATCTACGGAGATGTGCCGGACATTGCGGTCTCGATTCCGGCGAATTGGTGTGAGCAAGGGACGCCTTCGCTGCACGAAACCATCGACGATATCGTGATCTTCGCGCTCATCGTTCCGATCGACGGACCGGATGGGATTCTGGGACAGGCCGGGCCGTGCGCGATCCGGTCCGGCAGCGGGTTCCCAGTGTTCGGCGTGATGGAGTTCGATGCGGCAGACGTTGCCATTCTCCAGGCCGATGGTCAGCTCGATCTGGTGATCGAGCACGAGATGGGCCATGTCCTGGGATACGGGACCATCTGGGAGTCGAACGTGTTGGTGGGTGCGGGCGGCTCGGATCCGCGTTTCGTCGGGCCGCAGGCGCTGGCCGCGTTCGATCAAGTGGGAGGAGCAGCGTACGTCGGGAACAAGGTGCCGGTTGAGAACTGCTGTGGCCCGGGCACTCGTGATTCACATTGGCGGGAAAGCGCCATGCGGGCTGAGTTGATGACGGGCTTCCTGGATGCCGGGGTCAATCCGCTGAGCGTCGTCACGACGGCTTCAATGGGCGACCTGGGATACCAGGTCAACTACGCGGGGTCCGATCCCTACCTGCTGACCATGTCCCTCATGGCCCAGCCGGCTCGGGTTCGGGAGCTCGGCAACGACGTCCTGCGCCTGCCGGTGATGGAGATCGACGCGGCCGGAACCGTGTTGCGCGTTCTCACGCCTCAATAGCCTTCGCGGCGGTTTCGAAACACGAAGTAGTAGACGGGTGCGCCCAGGCCGACCATGGCGACGCCGAGGCCTGCCTGCAGCGGATTGTGTCCGGCGAGCAGAAACAGGAGCACCGCAACCAGGGCGAGAAAAACCGCAGGGGTCGCCGGATACCCCGGTGTCTGATAGACCTCGCTTTTCCCCTCGCGACGACGCAGCACGACCAGGCCCACGACGGTCAGGCCCACGAAAAACACCGTGATAAAAATGAAATAGGGCAGGATCTCGTTGAACGTCCCCAGTACCACCAACAGGGAAGCCAGTGTGGCTTGTAGGGCAATCGCTCGGGCCGGCGTTCCGAACCGCGGATGGAGGACGGCCACCGGCTTGAAAAACACGCCATCCTGCGCCATCGCATAGTAGACCCGCGGCAGCGCCATGAGCAACGCTGTGAGACTCCCGACGATGGCAAGGATCACGATTCCGGCAAAGACGGCTCCCCCTGCGGTGCCGAACAACCGCTCACCCGCCTGCGCCGCGAAGGCTTCGCCTGTTGTCACTTGATCGAGGGGAACGAGGTAGACAAAGACGGTGCTGGTCAGGATGTAGATCGCGGTCACGATGGTCACGCCCACGGCGAGGGCGCGCGGCAAGGTGCGAGCCGGGTCCCGCGCTTCACCGGAGAGTTTGGCGATCTCCCACCACCCCCCGAACGCGAAGAAGGCCCCAACGAGTCCCGGTGCGAGGGCTCCCGGTAATGGATCCGAACCCGCGCGTTGGGGGATGAACGGCACGAAGTTGCTCCAATCGCCAAGGCGGAGCGCCAGCGCCAGAATGGCCATGAGTCCGAGCGCACCGAGCTTGAAGGCGGTGAGCAACTGCATCACGCGCGCGCCGAGCCGTACGCCAACGATGTTCACGGCGGCGAGGATGAGTACGGCTGCGATGGCAATGGCCTTGAGCACCGGCCCGGAAAGGTGAGTCACATACCCTGTGTAGCTCGCGAGGCCCATGGCCAGCGCTGCCGTGATTCCCGGATCCATCACCAGCATGCATTTCCAACCGTAGAGAAATGCGACCGCCGGACCGAAGGCCCGGCGCAGATAGACGTATCCGCCGCCGGCCTCGGGAAACCGCGCCGCCAACTCGCCGTAACACAACGCGCCGGCGAGCGCCATGATGCCCATGACGAGCCACACCGCGAGCAGCCAGAATGGCGAGCCCAGCGACCGGGCCATGCTCGCCGGCGTGAGAAAGATGCCGACCGCCACGACCTCGCCGATGACGAGGACCGTGAGCGAGGCGAGGCCGAGCTGACGCGTGAGGGTCTTCATGGGCGGGGTAAGCTACATGCTTCGCCTGCTCGTGGCGGTTCCCTACGATCAGGCGCGCGCGCTCATTGTGAAGGCGACGGAGGGGTTGGCGGCGAGCCCTCATTGAGCACGCTGGTGACGGCGTCGATCAGGTCCTGGACGTCGAACGGTTTGCTCAAGGTCCGCGCCGCCCCCATCGCCGCTGCCCCGGCGTTCAAGTCCGCTGGACCCGCTCGGCTGCCGCCGGACATGGTAATGATCTTGACGGTCGGCCATTCCCGCCGCACGCGGCGGATCGTGGCGAAGCCGTCCTCCCGCGGCATGTAGATATCGGTGAGGACCAGGGCGATCGGCTCTTTCCTCAGGACGGCAATCCCCGCTTCTCCGTCCCCGGCTTCGAATATTGTGTGACCCACGCGCTCGAGGAGCCGCCGCACGGAGCGGCGGATGGCTTCATCGTCGTCGATGACCAGGATGCGCGCCATGGGGATTGACGGTCCGTCGCTGATGAGGTAGCCGCAAGGATGTTTGTGCGACACGAAGGGGGCGCTTCTGCGACACCGGCAAGGGGAAGCCCGATGGGAAGCCAGGAATCGCCCGCGCCACGGCGATTCCCACTGGGAACTACGGGCTCAGCGACTGCGGCGCAGGTAGAACGTCGGTGCGGATGGGCCGGTGAACGGGCGCACGGCCGGTGCTGAAATCGTTCCCACCGGCTGACCGGAGGCATCATGCAGGCAATACTCGCCCCGCTGTGGGCCCATCTTGGTCGCAGCCCGCGAGTCGGCACGCGGCGCTGCCGAGCACGATCCAGTATGTAGGGCGTCCATGGAGCCGTCCCTTCTCCAGTGTTGTATGCTTCCATCACTTCCTTGCCCGATTAGATGCCATTCCACCCCAAAGGGTTGCGGGAGACGCCTCGCCCGAGACGGACTGATGATCGACCTACCCGAAGAGATGGATGAGGAGTTCCCGCTGGGGGACGGCACTGCCGACGCCACCGCCACGGTCCTGTGCCCGCACTGCGGCGAGTTCAATGAAATCGGGCTCGATCCCGGTAGTGGGGCGACGCAGGAGTACGTGGAAGACTGTCAGGTCTGCTGCCGGCCGTGGCGCGTGACCGTGGAGTATCGAAACGGAGGGGAAGCGGTGGTGAGCGCCGAGCCGCTCTAGCCTCCCACCACCGCGGTTCGTTTCAGCGTGCCGCTTCGAAACGCTGGGCCACCGCGCCCCAGTTGACCACGTTCCACCAGGCCGCGATGTAGTCGGGGCGCCGGTTCTGATACTTCAGGTAGTAGGCGTGCTCCCAGACATCGAGTCCCAGGATCGGTGTTTTCCCGTCCATGATCGGGCTGTCCTGGTTGGCGCTCGAGGTGATCTCCAGCTTTCCGCCTCCGGCCAGGAGCCAGGCCCACCCACTGCCGAAGCGCGTGGTGCCGGCGGCGGCGAAGGATTCCTTGAACTTCGCAAATCCGCCAAGGCTCTTCGTGATGGCGTCGGCCAGCTTGCCCGTCGGCTCGCCGCCTGCCTTGGGGCCCATGATGGTCCAGAACAGCGAGTGATTGTGATGGCCCCCGCCGTTGTTCCGCACGGCGGTGCGAATGTCCTCGGGAATCGCGTTGATCCCCTTCAACAAGTCCTCGAGGCTCTTGTCGTGCAGCTCGGGATGTTTGTCCAAGGCGGTGTTGAGGTTGTTGACGTAGGCCTGATGGTGCTTGCCGTGATGGATCATCATCGTCTGCGCGTCGAGGTGCGGCTCCAGGGCCGCAAAATCGTACGGCAAAGGCGGCAGGGTATGAGGCATGAGGTCGTCTCTCCAAAGTGGTGGTCTATCGCTGGCGCCACGCATTATGGTGCGTCGCGCGTCGGATTTCAAACCGCCCGTTGCGTCCTGAAGTTCCCGCGACGACATTTTGCCCGCCATGTCGCTGCGCGTTGGAGAGCCTGCGCCCGACTTCACGCTGCCGTCCACGGCCGGGTCGGATGTCACGCTGTCCGATTTCCGCGGTCGGCACAACGTGCTCCTCGCCTTTTTTCCGCTCGCGTTCACCAGCACCTGCACGGCCGAAGTGTGCGCGTTCACCGCGGACTATGATCGATTCGCGAGCGCCGGCACCACCGTGCTCCCGATCAGCGTCGATTCGACGGCGACCCTCAAGGAATACAAGGCCAAGTACCAGCTGCGCCAAGATCTGCTGAGCGATTTCAAGCGCAGCGTCAGCCGTCTCTACGGTACCCTCCTGGAGGACCGCTACTACTCGGCCCGGGCCTATTTCCTGATCGACAAGCCAGGGATCCTGCGCTGGCAACACACCGAAGCCAAGCTCGGAGACCGGCGGGACGACGCCGACCTGCTCCGGGTGATCGCCACACTCTGAGCGACCCACTCCGCCGGCTGAAGCGCCCGGACAAATGGTATCTCGGAGCCGGCGACGGGCTGGTGTGGGCGCCACCGTTCCCGCAGTGGCTCGAGGCGCCGGGATTCTGGGACGAGGGGCACCTATTTCAGTACGCGGTCGGTCCGTTGTTCACGATCGGGTTCGTTGCCGATGCGGTGGTGCCGGCCCTCCGTTGCCGCGCACGCGAGTGGACGCCGGCGGGACTCACGCTCGATCATGACATCGGCGCGCTACGCGCACGAGAGACCCGCACCGCACCGGGCGGGACCTTCGCGTCGGACTGGGAAGTGCGCAACCCGACGCGCCACGCGGTCACGCTGGATGTGGTCGTGTGGTCGTCGGCGGATGCGGCGGTCCTGTCCGCCGTGCGCCCGGCGCCACACGCGCTTGAATTCGCCCGGCAGGTCACCGATCGGCACGGGCATCGAGCCTCGGTCGCTGTGACGCTGTCTTTGTCCGGGGCACAGTCTCACGCCGTGTCCTGGTCGCAATCGGGTCCCGCTGCGCCGCGGCTCGATTTGACGCCGTTCTGGGATCGGTGGCAACGCTCCGGGCAGCTGGGGAATGAAATCCGGTCCGGCGTCGCGCTCGATGGGGCTGCCGTATTCCTCGGTCTGCAGCGGCGGCTGCGGGTTCCGGCGCGGGGATCGATCCGCTTCAAGGCGGAGATTCGATTGACGCTCGATACCGCCGATCGGCCTGGTTCCGCATTACGCCCGCCGGGTTCGGCTGCCGCGTTTTTCGAATCGCTGCCGCGATTCCACTGCAGCGATCCGTATCTCGAGTATCACTGGTGGCATCGCTGGCACGGGTTGCGGCTCAACGGCCTGGCACCCGGTGGCGCGCCCAACTATCGACATCACAGCGTGTGCGAAGGCATCGGCTACTTCCACGTGCCGATCACCTATAGCGCTCCGGGTCACATGCGCGAGCTGCGCTGGTATCCCGATCCCGAATGGGCGCGGGGCGTGTTTCGCACTTGCTTCGATCACCAGCGCGCCGACGGCAGTCTCCACGGGCGCATCTACGCCGACCACCTCGAGGG
>DATFGN010000160.1:0-13354 GCA_035249405.1 Gemmatimonadales bacterium | reverse complement strand
CCGAATTTTCGGGGAGGCAGTGCCGGTCGGGGCCCGGGTGGAGACGATCAACGGCTTGTCCGCCCACGCCGACCGGACGGAAACCCTGCGCTGGCTCACCGGTTTCACACGGCCACCGCGCCAGACGTATCTGGTGCACGGCGAGCCGCCGGAGGCGCAAGCGCTCAAGGTGGCCATCGAACAGCGGTTCGGGTGGAGTGTCCAACCCGCGGGCGATGGCGAAACGGTCTCAATCACCTAAGGGAGGGATCATGCGTTACCTCCGTGTCATCGTGATGATGGGTCTGTGTCTGGCGGCGGTCCGGCCGGTCAGTGCGCAGGTCTCATTCAATGTCGCTGGACTTTACATCATACTATCCGGAAACGATTTCCAGGGGACGAACGGGGGGATCGGAGGCGACGCTCAAGTGCGGTTTCGCCTCGCGCCGAGCCCTGTTACCCTCGGCATCGGCGGTCAGTACACCACACACAGCATCGACAACATCCAACCCAATGCGAATGTGTGGGGCGTGTTCCTGGAACCGCGCCTCGGGTTTGCGTCCGGCGCAGGTCCGATCAAACCCTACCTGGGAGCGCGGGGAGCGTATCTGCACCAAAGCACGTCGCAAGGCGGGAACACGGCGAGCGCCGACGGAATCTTGATCGGTGGTGGTGGAGGGCTGCTTATCGGGCTGGGCGGTGTGAATCTGGACATCGGGGCGCTCGTCGCGCTGGCGAACTTCGGCGAGGTGAAGATCAACGGCTCTGGGACGGGGTTCAAGCCGAACGGGACCGCGATCGCACTCCGGGCGGGGATTCAGTTCTAGGAACAGCCTGCCAACGACGCAACAGGGCCCGGTGATGCCGGGCCCTGTTGCTTACGTGGCGCGAGAGGCAACTACCGCCCGGCGCTCACAGCCTCGGTAGCGCCCTCGATGGCCTTGGCCTGACGCAGCGCATGCCGTCCGGCGGGCACCACCAACAACAACGGGGCCGGCAGCTGATTGAGCAGCCGCTCGGTCACACTGCCGACGAGCATCCGCTCCATGAACCCCTTGCCGTGGGAACCCACGACCACCAAGTCGGCCTGCCAGGTTTGGGCCTCCGCGATGATGCCGGTGTCGGGCGCAGCACGCCGGATCACTTTTTCGACGTCGGGACTCACGAGCGGCCAGATCTTCTGCTCGCATTCCTCTTCCAGGAACCGTTCGTAGAGGTTCGGGTTCACCGGCGGGGGGGTCTCCGGCAGGATCGGTAGCGGCTCGATCACGTGCAGAACCCGCAGCTCGGCGTCGAAGAGATCGGCGAACCGCTGAGCGAACGCCAAGGTCGGTCGGGCAGCAGCGGACGCATCGACGGAAACCAGGATACGCCGGATGGCCGCGGGTGGCGCCCCGACGACCAGCAGCGGCGTACGCAGCATACGCACCAGGTTATGGACCGTACTGCCACCGAGCCACCGCCCCAGGGCCGTGTGGTGCTTGGCGCCCAGCACCAGCAGCTCCGCATCGGTTGCGCGTGCTTCGTCATCGAGGGCGGCCGGCGGCCATCCCTCACGGACTTCCAGGTCGTGGAGCACGTCCCAGGGGACGGCGCTGCTGAGCGCCGTTTCGATGCGGGCCCGCACTTCGTGCAGGGCCGCCGCCCGGAATGCGGCCGCCTGTTCCCGCAGGCCGCCTTCCGCAACCACGCTCCAGGTGTCACGGGTCGCATGGACGAGTCGGCAGTGCGCTTGTGCCGCTGCCGCGACCTTGAGACCCACCTGCGCCGCGCGCGCGGCGGCCGGCGATGGATCCACGCCCACCAGAATCGTCTTCCACGACATATCGCTCTCCCGTTGGGGTCCTGTCGCAAACTTGCCCGACCCTTCATGAAGCCATGTTGAATCCAGACAGAAGCCCGCTTGGAATGATGAACCGACCTTCACGATTCCCTCATCTGGAGTGACGCTCGCCCGGGTAGAATCGCCTTCGAGTGAAGGCTTCCACGACGGGCACGCCGGTCCTTATTTCCGAAGCGGAGATCGCCACGCGGGTCGAGGCCCTGGCGCGGCAGATCTCGGCTGATTACGCGGGCGTGGACGACTTGCTGCTCGTGGGCGTGTTACGCGGGGCGTTCATCTTCCTGGCCGATCTCTCACGCCGGCTCACCATTCCTTGCCGAGTCGATTTCATGGCGCTGTCCCGCTATGAGCACGGCGCGATCGCCTCCGGCGCCGTTCGGCTCATCATGGATCTCCGGGTCGAGGTCGCTGGCCACCACGTGCTGTTGGTGGAAGACATCGTGGACAGCGGTGAGACGCTGGCGTACCTGCGGCGCACCCTCGAGGCTCGCGGACCGGCATCGCTCAAGACCTGCGCGCTCACGCGAAAGCCGGAACGTCTGCCTCCTGACGTCGTCGTCGATTACGTGGGGTTCGATATTCCCGATCGGTGGGTGGTGGGCTACGGCCTGGACTACGACAATCGGTTCCGGACGCTCCCCTACATCGGCGTGCTGGACCTGCCCCGCGGAGCGGAGTGACGCGTCAGGCTGTGCGGCGCCATTCCTCCGACACTGGCAAATACCGCCTGAACCATTCGGCGGCGTGCGCGGCCACGGTCTCGAGCGCGCCGGGTTCGGGGAACAGGTGCGTCGCCCGCGGCACGACGATCATCTCTGTCACGCCACGGAGCTTGGTGAGCGCCTGAGCATTCAGTTCCAGGACAGCCCGATCGGCGCTACCGACGATTAGCAGAGTCGGTGCGCGAACGTGGCGCAGGACATCACCCACCAGGTCCGGACGACCGCCCCGGGAGACGATCGCGCGGATTCGCTCGTCATCCGCCGCTGCGCGGAGCGCCGCTGCCGCGCCGGTCGAGGCGCCGAAGTAGCCGAGGGGCAGGTCCCGCGTCGCGGGGTATGCCGCAATCCAGTCGGCGGCGGCGCGGAGCCTGGTGGCGAGCAATGGGACGTCGAACACATTGCTGCGCGAGGTCGCCTCAGCGTCCGTCAAGAGATCGAACATCAGCCAGCCGAGGTTGGCGTCGAACAGACGGCCTGCCACGAACAAGTTCCGGGGCGAGCGTCGCGAGCTGCCGCTACCGTGCGCGAACAGCACGACCCCTACGGGATGGGGCGGGAGGGACAGGGTGCCCGGCAAGGAATGCCGATTATCGATCGGCACCTGCACCGGCTCAGGCACACCGTCCGCTACGGGTGAGGCGAAATCGGATGTCATGGTGCAATTCCTCCACTCTCAACCTACCCGGACCTGCCTGAGACTCGCATGAAACGCGTGTTAGGTTCGCGCGCGACTTTGACGATCTGGCCGACAACGCCGGGAACCACTGCGAGTCCCGCGACCATGGCCCATTCCAGGGGCGTGATCGGGCGCGCTCCGAGCACGTGCGCCAGTGGGGCCCAACTGACTGCCAACCACTGCAGGAGCCCCGCCAGGACGACCGCGCCGATTGCGTGTCGATTGCTCAACGCGCGACGCGAGGCGACCACCGGGCCGGTGCTGCGGGCGTTGCCCAGGTGGAAGACCTGCGCCAAGCCCAGTGTCAGGAACGCCACCGTGACGGCACGGGCAGGATCCTCCGGGGTGCGCGCGCGACTCCATGCGAAGGCGACGAGGGTCACGACGGCGATCAGGAGCGCGTAGGCGATGGCGGCGCGGACGAGCGGAGGACTCAGAATTGCGGAGCGCGGTTCGCGCGGGGGGCGGCGCATCAGGTCCGGCTCGGCCGGCTCCACGGCGAGGGGCAGCGCCGTGGTACCGTCGGTCACCAGGTTGAGCCACAGGATCTGCAGCGGCGTCAGGGGCACCGGCCACCCGGCGAGCGCGGCGCCGAGGAACACCGCCACTTCGGCCAGATTGCAGCTGAACAAATAGAAGACGAACTTGCGGATGTTGTCGAAGACGACGCGACCTTCTTCGACGGCCGACGCCACCGTGGGAAACCGGTCGTCCTGAAGCACCAGCGCCGCCGCCTCGCGCGCCACGTCGCTGCCGCGGCGCCCCATGGCGACGCCGATGTCGGCATGCCGCAGCGCCGGCGCGTCGTTGACGCCGTCACCCAACATGGCCACGATTTGGCCGTCGTGCTGCAATGCTCGCACGATGCGCAGCTTGTCCTCCGGGCTCACCCGGCAGAACGCTCCGACGGTTCGCACCCGGGCGGCGAGGTCGGTGTCGCTCACGGCCAGAAGCTCACGCGCGTCCATGACCTGTTCGGTTGCCGAGAGCCCGCCGAGCTCGTGCGCGACCGCCTCGGCGGTCCGCCGCTGGTCGCCCGTCAGCATCACGGTCCGAATACCGGCCTCGCGGAGCGTCCGAATCGTCTCCAGCACGCCGGGGGCGGGTGGGTCGGCGAGTCCGATGAGCCCGACGAACCCGAGGTTGCAGGTCTCCGTGTCGGTGGTGGATTCGACCGGCCCGAGTGCCAGTGCCAGGACCCGGAGGCCTCGAGCCGCGAGTGATTCGTTTTCACGCAACACTGATGCCCGGGTTTCCGCGCCGAGCGCCAACTCTCCCTGGGCGGTCCAGTAGCGATCGCAGCGTTCGAGCACTCGGTCCGGCGCGCCTTTCACGGCGGCGGCCAGACCGCCGCCCTCATCCTCGTGGAACGTCGCCATGAACATGCGATCGCTCGAGAATGGCAGCTCCCCCACTTCAGGCTGGCGGGCGATCAACGTAGAGCGATCGAGTCCACCTTTCCGGGCGGCGACGAGCAGCGCGACCTCGGTTGGATCGCCGCGTTCCCGCCACTGGCCGTCGCGCTCGATCAGGCCGGCACGGTTGGCCAGCGCCGCCACGCGCAGGCTGCGGGCGAGTTGCTGATCGCGCGAGGGATCTACCGTGGTCGCGCCCTCCAGAAATCCGCCCACCGGCGCGTATCCGACCCCGGTGATGGCGATCTCCCGCCCCCCGAGCCATAGCGTCGTCGCCGTCATCTCGCCGGTCGTGAGCGTGCCCGTCTTGTCGGTGCACACCACGGTCGCCGATCCCAGACTCTCGATGGCGGGGAGACGGCGCACCAGCGCGTGACGGCGGGCCATGCGTCGGACGCCGACGGCCATGGTCACGGTCACAACGGCCGGGAGTCCCTCGGGCACGGCGGCCACCGCGAGCGCGAGGCCGACGGCGAGCACGGAAGCGAGCGGGATGCCCTGCAGGAATCCGAGCAAGGCGACGACCAGCGCGACGGCCAGGGCGGCGACAGCTAAGCGTCGTCCCAAGGCGTCGAGTCGACGCTCGAGCGGGGTGCGCGGCGGGGCACCCTGACTCGCCAGCGTCCCGATCCGTCCCACCGCGGTAGCCGCTCCCGTCGCCACGACCACCGCGCGAGCGGTGCCGGCGACGACGGCCGTCCCCTGATAGAGGAGCGTGCGCCGATCCGGCAACGGCGCAGCGGCGGCGACCGCCGCCGATGCGTCTTTCTCCACCGGAAGGGATTCGCCGGTCAGGGGCGCCTCGACCACCCGGAGCTCGAATGCGGAGAGGAGGCGAGCATCGGCTGGGACGGCTTGACCGGCCTCGAGCGCGATGACGTCACCGGGCACCAGGGCGCGAGCGTCGATGTCCTGCGCGTGGCCGTCGCGAATCACCGTGGCGCGCGGCACCTGCAGGGTGCGGAGCGCCTCGAGGGCTCGGCGGGTCGGCAGCTCCACGAAGAACCCGAGGGCGGCGTTCAAGACCAGGACGGCCCCGATAGCGGCGGCATCGAGGTGGTGGCCGCCGACGAGTGCAACCCCCGCCGCGACGAGGAGCAGGACGACGATGATGCTGCGGAACTGATCGGCGAGGATCCGCCACGCGGAAACGGGTGGAGGAGGCGAGATCTCGTTCGGCCCAAACCGGGTGAGGCGGGCAGCGGCTTCGACCGTGGTGAGACCAGCGGGCGTCGTGGCGACGAGGCGGCAGACCTCCTCGGGGGCAAGCGCGTGCCAGGCCGTCGCCACGGTCGTGCCGATTCCCTCCATGAAAAGCCGTCCTCAGCTGTGGACTGCTATGTACCGAATGTTGCACCGCCGGCGATGAAGTCTAATGAAGCGGGGAACATCGTCGGCCCAAGGCGCTTTGGGCCGAATTGGTAAAGGACTCTGCAGCCAGATTTCCTGGTAGCTTCAGAGTCCAGTCGTATTTTGCACCTTGTACCTGAAGTGATGAGGCTGATCGCGAGCCTCATCCGCGTCGGAGTGGCGTCCCGACGTGCCGTGCAAGAGCGTCGATCAGCGATTCGACCGACTTGCAGCGCTCGCACCGGCGAAACATCGGGCCCGTCAAGCTCGATGCGGATCGAAGCCGGAGCTCCCAAAGCCCAGCCACGCCTTTATTTGTGTAGTGGCCGCTGCGGGAAGAAGAACGGGGCAGTCAATTCCCCGGCTCCGGGTAACCGGTGCGTCGGACGGCTCGCGTCAGACGGCAGCGCGGGCCGTCCGTGTTTTCGTCCCTTCAGGGTCCCCTCAGCGTTCCTTAATGCTCCGAGCCCTAGGCTGGTTTCATGACCGACCGCATCCTCATTCTCGGCGCCGCCGGGCGCGATTTTCACAATTTCAACGTGGCCTTTCGCGGCGATCCGGAGAGCCACGTCGTGGCCTTCACCGCCGCGCAGATCCCGAACATCGCCGACCGCCGCTACCCGGCCGAGCTCGCGGGGCCCGCGTATCCGTACGGGATCCCGATTCAACCCGAGAGCGAGCTCGAGCGCCTGATCCACGATCTCCGGGTCGACGTCGCCGTCTTCAGCTACTCGGACGTCTCCCACGAGCACGTGATGAACTTCGCGTCCAGGTCCCTCGCTGCGGGAGCGGACTTCCTGCTGCTCGGGCCCCGTCACACCATGCTCAAAGCGCGCGTTCCCGTTGTCGCGGTATGCGCGGCTCGTACCGGCGCGGGGAAGAGCCAGATCACACGCCGCCTGGCCACACTGCTCGAGGAGCGCGGGGTTCATCCGGTCGTGGTACGTCACCCGATGCCCTACGGCGACCTGGCCCAGCAAGCGGTGCAGCGCTTCAAGGTCCTTGCCGACCTGGACCACCACCACGTCACCATCGAGGAGCGCGAAGAGTACGAACCGCTGCTGCGGGCGGGCCGCGTCGTCTTTGCCGGAGTCGACTACGAGCGCATTCTGCGCGAAGCGGAGCGCGAGGCGGACTTGATCCTCTGGGACGGAGGCAACACCGACTTGCCGTTCTTCGTCCCCGACCTCCTCATCACACTGGTCGATCCGCATCGCGCCGATCACGCGGCGCACTACCACCCCGGTGAGCCGGTGGTGCGGATAGCGCATGCCATCGTGATCAACAACGTGGACACGGCCACGCCGGCGCAGATCGCGACCGCGCGCCGCGTGGTGGGCGAGCTGAATCCCACGGCCACGGTAGTCGAGGCAGCGAGTCCAATGGTGTCCCTCGACAAGGAGCTCGGTGAACCAACCCTGACGGACGTCGTGGAGCGATTCCTGGAGACCGGTGTGTCCCGTGCTCCCGCACTGGCGACCGCTTGATGGCGGCGGGATTGTACCAAGAGCTTCACCCACTCCTCGAGGAGTGGCTCGCCGTCCGCGAGGCGGACCGCTGTCTCCAGTGCGGCGGTCCCACGGCTACCGCGCCCTGCACGCTCGCGTGCCCTGCGGGCGTCGATGTGCCCGGATTCATCGCGGCGCTGGCGCGCCGCGACGTCGAGACCGCCGCCGCGCTGATCTTCGCGGCAAACCCGTTGGGCGGCACCTGCGGCCGGGTGTGTCCCGGCGAGGAGCTGTGCGAAGGGGCGTGCGTGCTCGACCAGCAGGCGCGCCGGCCGGTGCCCATCACGCGCCTGCAACGCTGGGCCATCGAGCGCGCGTTGGGGTGGTCGATCGAGCAGCCACGTCGCGCGGTGGGGAGCGGCAAGCGCGTCACCGTGATTGGCGCGGGACCCGCCGGACTCGCGTGCGCGGCCGAGTTGGCGCGCCTGGGCCATGCGGTCACCGTGGTCGACGCCCGTCCCGAAGTGGGTGGACTGGTGCGGTACGCGATCGCGCCCTATCGGTTGGTGCGCGACCCGCTGCCGGCCGAGGCCGCCCGCCTCGAGCGCGCGGGCATCCGATTCCGGCTTGGCTACGTGGTGGACAGCCCGAGGCGATTGCTCGCTCTGGCGCGCTCGGCCGACGCGGTATTCCTGGGAGTCGGGTTGGGGAAAGATGCCGACGTTCGCTATCCCGGCGATGACTTGCCTGGCATATGGGACTCCCTGCCGTTCATCGAGGCGATCAAGCTCCACCAGCCACCCGCAGCGGGCGAGCGGGCGGTGGTGATCGGCGGCGGCAACACGGCGATCGACGTGGCCCGGGAAGCTCTGCGACTCGGCGCGCGGGAGGTCACCCTCCTGTATCGCCGGTCCGCGGCAGAGATGCCCGCCTACCGCCACGAGGTGGTCGAGGCGCGGGCCGAAGGCGTGACCATCCGGTTTCTTACCGAACCCGTGCGATTCCTCGGGACCGATCGACTCGAGGCCGTAGAATGCCGGAGCATGCGACTGGGCGAGCCGGACCGCTCGGGCCGGGCGCGACCGGAACCAGTGCCCGGGAGCGAGGTCACGATCGCGGCGGACATCGCGATCAAGGCGCTGGGACAGGCGCGCCGGACCGGCTTCTTCTCCTGGATCCCCGGACTCAAGACCGAGGGCGGCCTGCTGGCGGTAGATCCGGCGACGGGACAGACCAGCGTGCCCAAGTACTTCGCCGGCGGCGACGCCGTGAACGGCGGCGCGACGGTGGTCGAGGCCGTGCGACACGGGAAGGTCGCGGCGCACGGCATCCATCGCTACTTCGCGGGGTGCGGGGGAGGGACGGAGCTATGACCGCCGCGTTCGAGCGATACGAACAAGGGGACGCGGCGTTGCTCGTGAACCGGGCATGGTGCAAGGGCTGCAACCTGTGCGTGGCCGCGTGTCCAAGCGGCATCCTGGCGCTCGATGCGGCGCAACGCATCGTCGTCACCGACATCGCCCGCTGCATCTTCTGCGGCGTGTGTGCGGTGCGCTGCCCGGACTTCGTGTTCATCCTGGAGCGGCCGGTGCGGGGCGTTGAGGTGGTGACGTGAGGCTGATCCAGGGGAACGAGGCCTGCGCGCTGGCTGCCATCCGGGCCGGGTGCCGGTTCTACGCCGGGTATCCGATCACACCGGCGACCGAAATCATGGAGTGGATGGCGCGCCTGCTCCCTCCCCGCCAGGGCGTATTCATCCAGATGGAAGACGAGATCGCGGCCCTGGCCGCCGTCATCGGCGCTTCGTGGGCCGGTGCCAAGGCGATGACCGCCACCTCGGGTCCCGGGTTCTCCCTGATGCAGGAGCACATCGGCTACGCCGCCATGACGGAGACGCCCTGCGTGATCGTGGATGCGCAGCGGGGTGGTCCCAGCACGGGGCTGCCCACCTTGCCCTCCCAGGGAGATGTGATGCAGGCGCGCTGGGGCTCGCATGGCGATCGTGCCGCGATCGTGCTCACTGCGGCGTCGGTGCCGGACGTCTACGAGGTCACCGTGGCGGCGTTCAATCTCAGCGAGACCTACCGGCTCCCCGTGATTCTCCTGCTCGACGCCGTACTCGCGCACATGCGGGAGAACGTCGAGCTGCCGGAGGTGACGGTGGTGGATCGCCGCAAGCCCGCCGCCGTCGAAGGCTTTCGACCGTTCGCGGGCGCCGAGTTCCTCGGATTCGGGGAAGGCGCACCACTCGTGGTCACGGGACTGGCCCATGCCGACACTGGACGACCGCGCGCCTCCGACGGTCCGAACCTGGACCGCATGTTGCGAAGAGCGATCGATCGCCTCACGGCAGGCGAGGCGGACGTGATTCGCACCCGCCGTCGTAACCTGGACGACGCCGACGTCGCCATTCTCGCCTACGGGATTACCGCCCGGGCCGCGGCGGGAGCGGTGGACTTGTTGCGTGCCGAGGGTGTCCGCGCCGGCCTGCTCGAGCTCCAGACCCTGTGGCCCTTCCCCGAGCGGCTCGTGGCTGAGCTGGCCGGTCGAGTCGCAGCGGTGGTAGTGCCGGAGCTGAATCTGGGGCAGCTCATCCTGCCAGTGCGGGCGGCCGTGAATGGGGCCACGCCGGTTCATCATTTGGGGCGAGCCGACGGCAGTCTCTTCACGCCAGAAGAGATCGGCAGCGCCGCTCGGGCAGCCGTGGAGCCAGTCCATGCCTAGAGTCGGCGGTGACCTGCGCCGGTATTTGCGAGTCGAATCGATGCCGCACGTCTGGTGTCCCGGGTGCGGCCATGGTCAGGTGGCGCACGGGCTGGCCGCCGCACTGGACCGGTTGGCCGTTCCGCTGGACCACCTCGTGCTGGTCGGGGGCATCGGGTGCTCGGGTCGCACGCCGTTCTACTTCAACGCCAACGCCATGCACACGACGCACGGCCGCGCGCTGGCGTTCGCCACCGGGATCAAGCTCACGCGACCCGAGCTCACGGTCGTCACCACCATGGGCGACGGGGACACGGCCGCGATCGGCGGCAACCACTTCATTCACGCCTGCCGGCGCAACATCGATCTCACGGCCATCGTCTACAACAACGGCATCTACGGCATGACGGGCGGACAGCACGCCCCCACGACCCCGCTCGGCGCGCGGTCGGCGACCACGCCGCTCGGAAGCCTCGAGCCCGCCTTCGACATCGTGCAGCTGGCCCTCGCCGCGGGCGCGACCTTCGTGGCGCGGACGACGACGTTCGACTTCGAGGAGCTGCCGTCGCTTATCGTGGACGCCGTCCGCCATCCCGGGTTCGCCGTCGTGGAAGTGCTCACCCAGTGCCCCACATACTACGGTCGCCTGAACCAGCTCGGCGACGCGGTCGCCATGCTCGACTACGAGCGGGACATGACACTTCCCCAGGAAGAAATCACCAAGGAGACGCTCGCGGGCCGGATGCCGCTCGGGGTGTTTCGTCGCGACGTCCGGCCGGAATACACCGCCCAGTACTCGGCGCTGTGCGCCCGCCAGCAAGAGCCGGTGCCATGACGCGACCGGATCCGATTCAGGTGCGATTCGCCGGCGCCGGTGGCCAGGGAGTGATCTTGGCCGGCGTGCTGCTCGCCGAGGCGGGGATGCACGACGGCCTGCACGTCGTGGCGACCCAGAGCTACGGTCCCGAAGCGCGCCTCGGCGCGGCCAAGACCGAGGTGGTGCTCTCACGTCGCCCGATCGTGTTCCCCGAAGTCCGGGTTCCCGACCTGATCGTGTGTCTCTCGGAGGACGCGTATCGGAAGTATGCCAGGCCGCTCGCTCCCGGAGGTCTCCGCCTCGTGGAGGAGAGTGCGGTCGTTGCCGCAGACCCGGAGCGTGAGCCTGGAACGGTGACGGGCCAGTTCATCGCAACTGCACGGGCGCTCGGGAGCCACGGTGGGGTGGCAGCCAATGTCGTGGCATTGGGGGCTCTGGTCGCGCTGTCGAATGTCGTATCCGAGGCCAGTCTGCGCCGGGCCCTGAGCCAACGCGTCAAACCTGCCCTGCGGGAGTTGAACGAACGCGCCCTCGGAGCGGGCCTCGCATTGGTGCTTCATGCCATATCCCAGTGAGCACGCCTGCCGGCTTCGTGACCCCGACGGTTTTGCGCCCAGGAGTTTCCGCAGCCTGCCGCGGAAGCACGGTGACAAGCCCTATCGAGTCATCATGGGCAAGTTGAAAGGCCAAAGCGGACGGACCGATCCGATGCACGAGCAGACCTATCGCTACCCGGCGGAGGCCTGGACGGAAGCCGAAGCGAAGGCGCACTGCCGGAAACACGGCGGTCGTCGGTTCGAGCCGGCTGCTCACCGAGCAAGTTCGGGTTAGGTCGCCGGCGGGAACGGTGCCGGTGCGTTCCCGCTTGACCTGGTGTTCGCCGGGATGTTACTAGCTCGTCATGGAAATGTCGATGCAGGACGCCATGACCATCGCGCGGGCAAGCTACGAGCGCTGCTCGACGGTCCCGGACTTCTTTGCCGCCTTCTACGCCCGGTTCTTCGAGCGGCGGCCCGAGGCCAAGGCGCTGTTCACGCAGACAGCCTTCGATCGGCAGCACAAGTTGCTGCGGCACGCCATCGGCCTGCTGCTCACCTTTCCGGGGCAGCCGAACGCGGAGCCGAACATCCTCATGCGGGTGGCCGAACGCCATAGCCGGCGCGAACTCGGCATCGACCCATCGCACTACCCGCAGTTTCTGGAAAGCCTCATCGACACCGTGAAACGCTGCGACCCGCAGTTCACGCCGGCCGTCGAGCGGGCTTGGCGCGTGAGCGTGGCGCCGGGGTTCGCCTATATGCAGTCGAGATACTGAGCAGATCATCCCGGTGGGAAGCGGGACCCACAAACGATGGATCCGCCAACAACCAGATCAAGAACAACCCGTGCACCGCGCCGACGACGATCCCTGCCGTGAGACATGTGAGGCCGAGGATTGTCATCGCGACGACCGCACTCGTTGCGTCGGGCACGGCGCCCGCACCAAGAAAGACCAGCGGCATCCCGACCATCCACGCGAGGGCATTGGCCAGAACCCATCGACTCGCCCGTGGGACGGACCAGCGGAGGACGAGCATCTGGGGAATGCCGAGGATGGGTCCGAGGACCAACCCCATGGCCGCGGCGAGGAGGTACTGCGCGGGGCCGCCGAGCCAGGCGGGCGGTTCTCCGGCCGCCGCTGGTCCGGCGAGCGCCATAGCCGTGCTGGGGATCATCCCGAGCAGCCAGGCGATCCCGGCCCCGATCGCCGTAGCGAGGATCCACTGGCTCGAACCAAAGTTGGTGATTCGCGCGTGCAGCACACGCGCCTGGGCGTAACCCACGAGGATGCCTTCGAACAGCACGCCCCCGGTGACGGCGAGCAGGGCCGTTCCCAGGACCGCGACGACCGACGCAGGCTCCCCTGTCAGCCGCATGATCCACCACCCCAAGACCCCGGTGGCACCTAATCCGAGGCACTCGCTCCATCCGTTGGCGAGCACCCAGCGACGGTACAGTGGCCAGTCTCTCACCCGTCCTCCTTCACTGCCGTTCAATGCCGGATGTCCGCTCCCTCGTGTGGGGTCGAGCGTCCTGGGGGGCCCGAAGCGACCAGGCGCCGCCCGGCGACCGCCCGCACGATGTCCATGCTGCTGAGAATGCCCACCAGCCGGCCTTCCTCCAACACCACAAGACGGTGGACGCCCGCGCGGGTCATGTATTCGGCCGCCGCATACACGTCGACGGAGGGGGCGATGCTGCACACGCTCGGTGTCATCGCTTCGGAAACCGTGTGCTCGCTGAGGTAATCCCACTCGGGACCCTTCACCTCGGCGAATCGCTCCAGCACCTCCGCACCGACATCCGACCACTGATCGCTGAAAAACGTCCCGGGCGCCTCTTCGCCCTCCACCCACTCGGG
>DATFGN010000159.1:0-4579 GCA_035249405.1 Gemmatimonadales bacterium | reverse complement strand
CGTAGACGCCCACCTGGTCGTTCAAATGGAGCACGACCACCTGACGGCGCTGTCGTTCGAGCGCCCCCTGGAGAAAATCGATCAGCGTGGATTTGCCTGCCCCGTCCAAGCCGGAAAACGTGATCAACACCGCGTCGCTTCCCCTCCGTGGGGCAACCCGTAAGTCGCAGCTGCAGAAAGGTGTGCTGCCATGGGCCGCCTACGCACCAGTTGTGCTAGCGGCCCCATCGCCTGGCAAACTATAACGTGTTTATTGACAACGAGATAACTCCTGGCGTCGCGGGTCGATTTGCGGTCGTGGGTGGCGGTGTCGCGGCAGAGCGACAGGACGGTCAGCCCCACCGGAGGCGGCGGGCCTGGATGCGCGGCGAAACCGTAGGGGCCGGTGCCCGGTGCGGCGTATGGAAGACCCAACTCGCCATCGCATAAGCGAGCAGCACCCACTGCAGTTTCAGCATGATGTAGTTGCCGCTCAGATTCCCGACCATCAGGGCGACAATCTGTGCGGCGGGGAGGATCCCTTCGCTGCCCTTTCGTGCCTTCCACGCTGCCAGGCAGCAGATCCCCAAGCCGGTAAGGAACGGAATCGACCCGGCGAGGCCCGTTGCGGTAAGGACTTCCAGGAACAACATGTGCGTATCGCGAGTCTGGTGCAGCTGCGGTGGCAGGCCAAGCCGCACAGCCAGCATGTATTGATTGGCCGGTCCCCAGCCCATCAGCGGTCGTTGCTTGAACAGCTGGGCGGCGGCCGGGAAGATGTCTTGTCGACCGGCCAGGTTGCCCTGTCTTGCCAGCTCGATCCGCCGCTGCATCAGCGGCGATTGCAGCGCGCCCCACGCCGCGAGCCCGATCAGCAGCAGCGCGACGATGTTGTTTCGCAACCGGATCCCGAAGGTCTTTCCGCTGAGCGAAAACATCCATACGCCGGCGGCCATCGCCAGGAGTCCACCGCGCGAGCCGCCCATGATCATCGCGAGTCCAATCAACGCGGCGGTCGGCCACGCGATCCAGCTGGTTTTCCAGTTGACGCCCCTTCGCCCATACACCAACCCGATCGCCGCCAACAGGCCGGCGCACAACATCCGGGCCGCCCGGTTCGCGTTCTGGCCGAATACCGTCGCTCGCTGTGTGTCGGAGTCCACGATCTTGCCGATTCCGAGTACGGTCATCAGCGCCAGGACTCCTGCTCCGATCACCAGGATGAACAGTACGCGCCGGGCCACGCTGGGGTGGCGCATGAGGTTGAAGCAGGCGACAAAGATCAGCAGGCCTTGAACGTAGAAGAGCGACGAGCGCATGGCGTCCGACGTGAACCGCGCTCCCCCCAGCACGTACGCGAGCCAATAGGCGTACAGGTATCCGAGAAACCACCACAGCGCGATGGGTCGTTGCCCGTAGCACACGCGCGGCTGCAGCAGCGTGACGGCGATGAAGGCGGCCCCGGTGAGCGTGGTGAGCTCCAGGGGCAAGCGTCCCGGCATGTCGAACGGGAGCGAGAAGATGAAACCGTACAGCGCCCAGCGCACCAGCATGTTCGGGCGAGGCGCCAGATGCTGGGCAGGGAACGGGCTGGCAGGAGGCGCCGTGGGGGCGACGCCGGAAACCTGTCCCGAACCTCGAATCCGTCGACGCACGCGTTTGCTCAGCGAGGGGGTGTGAGGGCGGCGAGCACGATGGGAGCGGCCTGCTCGGCCGACACGACGGCCGTATCCACATCGATCATTCGGGTCCGGCCCACGGCCGTCAGGCGGGTGCGAATTTCCTCGTACGCCTGGCGATAGCGGCCCAGGAACTCGTACATGGCGTGGTCGGGGTCTTCCTTGATGCTATGCGGCTTGAAGCGAGTCCGGATTCGCTGCACCAGAACCGGGTCCGGCGCGTCGAGCCAGATCACGACATCCAGGAGCGAGGTCCACCGTTCGAGCTGGTCCTGCCAGGCTCGTCCCAGGCGTGTGCGGCTTTCGTGGGCACGTTGAAACACGCTCAAGCGGGCCAGGCTGAAGAGCGGGCCCTCATCGAGCAGGATCGCCGCTGGTCCGCGAGCGGTTTCATTCGCCAACACGGTCGGCAGCGTACGGAGGCGAATCAGGTGCAGCATGACCGGCCAAATCGACCGGCGGTCATCCCGAAGCACCTCGAAACAGGTCGGCAGCAATGCGACGGTATGACGGGTGATCGCGGGCAGGAAGCGCGCCCGATCGATGGACAGCCCCGCACGAATCCCGGTGTGACGCTGCCCGATCGCCCTGAGCATCGCCGTCTTGCCCGCGCCTGCCGGGCCGACGAGCTCCGCGATCAGCGGGCGAACCGGTGCCCCTAAGTCGGGCGGCGTGGCCCGATGGCCTCGCGGCGGTGCCTCGATCAGAGACACTCCCAAACCGCCTGCTTGACTTCGGCCAGCACGCGCTCGATCGGCTGCGCCGCATTGATCTCGGCCACGCGGGTCGTCGGTGGAAACGTGAGGCGGGCAACGATCTCCACCTTGCGTTGCAGCTGGTCGGGCGGCGTGTCGGGCTTGCGACGCAGCGCGATATCGACCGGGACGTGCAGCCGGATCACCAGATCCGGGGGGACGAGTTCGGCCATGCGGAATGCGGCGCGCTCACGACGGGCAACCGTGCGCCGCAGCCACGACGGCGCATCGATCCAGTGTCCCAGGCGGGGACCGTCGTTGAGTCCGGCGAATTGACTCTGCGGCAGACGATCGGACAGCACGATCATGCCCAGGCTGCGAGCCTGACGGACGCCCTGCGCCCAACGCCGGCGCTCGCGCGCGAGGGTGAGAATCCAGAGCAGCTTGCCGAACAGTCGCAGCCCGCTGGGACCGTTGGTCGGCCCGGGGCTGCGTTCCCGGCTGGTAGAGGACGACGGAGTCGTCGGGCGCGTCCAGGCGCCGATGCGCTGCAGCCAGCGGCGCGGCCCTGAGGCGGTCCCCTTGCCGCTTCCTCCATACGCGGTCATGACGGCTACTTCACGCGACAGCCAGGCGGCAATGGCTTGTGTAAGGGTCGATTTCCCTGCGCCATCGGGACCGACGAGGGCGATGGTGGCGCCGCCTTGCGGAGGAGTCCGGGTCGAGCGGGTCGGCGCCCGGGTGAGCCAGTGGGAAACTCGCCACCAGATCCAGGTCATTTCTCGATACAGCATGCGCCGGGCAGTCCCCCCCGCGCTGTACATGCGGTAGCTGTGCAACGGGGGATCGACCAGTCGACGGAACGCGCGCAGCTGGCTGATGGACGGCGCGCGCGTCGAAATCATCGCCGTCGCTGCGTGCGCCGCCGCGGTACCCACGAGCGGTGTCGCCACATCGATTAGCCGATCGGTCCGCACCCGTGCGGCCAGCCAACGCATTTCCCGGAGCATCGACCCGCGTACGTAATCGTATCCGAGCAGCGCCAGCGCTCGGTCGCGCCAGCGCAGCTTGATCGCCGCCCGCGCGATGAGAATAAGCAGCTCGAGATGGGGATCCGTGACCCACACGTTGTACTCGGGGTCGCGGACGCGCGTGGCCAGCATGACCTCTTCCCACGGCAGGCGGTGGCCCTTGAGGAACTTCTCGCCGAGCGTGAGCTGGTAATGCACGTGGAGGTGTGTAAGCGTACCCGTGGCGGGATCGAACCCTACATAGTCTTCGATTCCCGGATAACCTCGGCCGGCTTTGACAGTGAACCGCTTGAACTGTGAGCCCTGGGTGAGAATGTGCGCGAGGCGTTGAGCCGCGCGCCGGTCGAACAGCGCATCGACGTCGGTCACGCCGGTCAGCGCCGGCCCAAGGTGCTCGTTGCTCTTCCAATGGCAATACCGGATTGCCTCGGCGTCGAGGCGAGCGAACAGCTCGTCCAGGATCCGCAGCCGTGGCCGCGGGTCGGATCCCGCTCCCGTTCCTGCACGCGGCCGCACCTCGGGGCGTTGCGTGATCGATTCTCCGGCCGGCTGCGGGGTCATTCCACGGCCGGCGCGGTCACGCCATGAGGGGCCGCAACCGGAGTTGGGCTGGGTCGAGGAGCGCGGATCTTTTTCATGAAACCGCGCAACGTGTCGAGCATCCACTGGCCGTCCTGGCCCAGAAACACCGCCGGGGCCCGGAACATGAGCACCAGGGCGGTGCCCAGCGCGAGCAGTGAGACTGCGATGAGAATCACCACGGGCGGCAGCCCCCAATGTCGCAGCAACGCCGACGAGCCCCAGATGACCGGGGCGCTGGCAAGCGTGAGATAGACCGCCGGTTCATGAGCGCGCCAAAAGGCACCCCAGCTCAGGTGGCCCACGTTGAGACCGAGTTGCGCCATCATCAGGAAATTGATCGTCAGCGCCGCCAGGGTGCCCCAGGCCACTCCGGCAATACCCCAGTGCTGGCCGATCCACGCACCGCCCACGACGAGGAGGGCATAGAGGGCCTGCCGCCAGGCGCGTCGATAGACGGCGCCGGTGGAGCGGGTGATGGAATCGCTCATCTTGTAACTGGTCCGGAACAGCATGCCGATCGCCAGAATCTGGAACGGTGCCACCACCGGACTCCAGCGGGCACCCAGGGCCACGTGGATCACTTCCGGGGCGAGCAGGATGATGACCAGACTCG
>DATFGN010000158.1:0-7422 GCA_035249405.1 Gemmatimonadales bacterium | reverse complement strand
TCGCCGGGACGGCGCCGGTGGAGTTCACGCTGCTCCGATCACCGGAGTTCTACCAACAGCACGGCATTGACCTGAAGTTGAGTGCTCGCGTCGCCAAGATCGACGTCGCGAGCCGGCAGGTGCGTCTCGTGGACGGCGCACGACATCCCTACGATGCGCTGCTGCTCGCCACCGGCGCCGAGCCGGTACGGCTCGAGGTGCCTGGCAGCGACCTGCCGCATGTCCATTATCTGCGTACGCTCGCCGACAGCCACGCCTTGGTCGCCCGGGCGCTGGACTCGCCGCGAGCCGTGGTGATCGGCGCGAGCTTCATCGGACTCGAGGTGGCAGCATCCCTTCGGGCGCGGAATGTCGCCGTGCACGTGGTCGCGCCGGACAAGATTCCCATGGAGAGGATCCTGGGGCCGGACGTCGGGACGTTTATCCGCAAGCTCCACGAACGGAACGGCGTGACATTCCATCTAGGCACCACGGCCGCCTCGATCGACGAGCGTGGTGTCACTTTGCAGACCGGAGAGCATCTCCCCGCGGATTTCGTCGTCGTCGGTATCGGCGTCCGGCCCGCGATCGCGCTGGCGGAACAGGCAGGCCTGGCCATCGATCGCGGCATCACTGTGAACGAGTACCTCGAGACGAGCATCCCGGGTATCTTCGCGGCGGGCGACATCGCCCGCTGGCCGGACCGGCTCTCCGGCGAGCGCATCCGCATCGAGCATTGGGTGGTAGCCGAGCGCCAGGGGCAAACCGCAGCCCGCAATATGCTGGGTCGCCGGGAGCGGTTTGACGCCGTTCCGTTCTTCTGGACCGAGCAGTACGATTTCAGCCTCGCGTATGTGGGCCACGCCGAACGCTGGGACCAGGTCGAGATCGACGGGCAGCTTGACGCTGACCGGCACGATTGCACGATCACATACCGACGTGGTGGCAACAAGTTGGCCGTGGCCGTTGTCCACCGGGACCTGAAGGGTGTGCGGGCGGAACTTGAGTTCGAGAGGACAACCCGAGGCGTGCCGTCATGAAGCGACCGTTCAAGGTCGGCGATCACGTGACCTGGAACTCGGAGGCCGGGCACGTCACCGGGACGATCATCAAAGTGCACACGCAGAGAGTGGAGTACAAAGGGTACACGCATCACGCGAGCAAAGATGAGCCACAGTATGAAATCAAGAGCGACAAGTCCGACCACATCGCCATGCACAAGGGCCCGGCGTTGAAGAAGGTGTCCGACTGAGCTGATGCCGCCAGACACCGCAGCCGCCTCCGTCTATCCCACGCTCGAAGCGCTGCTGGCTGCCGTGCGGAGCTGCCGGGCGTGCGAGGCACATCTGCCGCTCGGGCCGCGTCCGGTGCTGCGTGCCGGTGCTACGGCCCGCATCCTCGTCGTGGGGCAGGCGCCCGGTGCGCGGGTGCACATCACGGGCATTCCGTGGGACGACGCGAGCGGGGAGCGCCTGCGCGCGTGGATGGGTGTGGAAAGAGACGTCTTTTATGACGCATCGCGGATCGCGATCATTCCCATGGGCTATTGCTATCCTGGGCGAGGTAAAGGTGGTGATTCGCCCCCGCGCCGTGAATGCGCGACGCTGTGGCTCGACCAGCTGCTGGCCCGGCTGCCCCGGATTGAACTGACTCTCCTTATCGGGCAGTATGCCCAACGCCACTTTCTGGGCAATCGGCGCAAGCAGTCGCTGGCAGCGACGGTCAGTGCGTGGCGGGAGTACGCGCCGCAATACCTGCCGCTGCCCCACCCATCGCCGCGTAATCAACCGTGGTTCCAGCAACATCCGTGGTTTGAGGGGCAGCTCGTACCGGTGTTACGTGCGCGGATCAAGGCGTTGTCTGCCTGCTGAACTAGAGTTGACGCGGATAGCGAAGCAGGATTCCGAGCCCGTCGTATTGACCGTGGGTCATTCGACACGGCCGCTCGCCGAGTTCGTTGCCTTGCTGAAGGCGCACACGGTGGCCCGGCTCATTGACGTGCGTACCGTGCCACGCTCTCGCCACAACCCGCAGTTCGACCGCGATACCCTGCCAGCAGCTCTGGCGCTCGATGGCATCGGCTATGAGCACGTTGCCGGCCTGGGAGGATTTCGCCGGACGCATTCGAGGTCCCTGAATTTGGGATGGCGAAACCTTTCGTTCCGCGGTTACGCCGACTACATGCAAACCTCCGAATTCACGGAACGCCTGGCAGACCTCATCGCCGGTGCCACACGCGAGCGCCTCGTGCTGATGTGCGCCGAGGCCGTACCGTGGCGCTGCCATCGATCGCTGATTGCCGACGCGCTACTGGTTCACGGTCTGCGCGTCGAGGAAATCCTCAGCGGGACACGTCGCCAGGTACATGCGCTGACGCCATTCGCCAGAGTCAGCGGCACCGTTATTACCTATCCGTCGGAAGCGCTACCGTCCTAATCGGACATCGGCCAAACGAACCAGGACAATTGACGCGCCTCCCTATGGCCGGCTACTCGACACGGTCGATCAACGGGTTGGGGTGTTCACCCAGGAATTCGATCCAGGGCTTCTTGGCGCTGGGTAGTGCTTAGCGGTCTCGACGAGATCCATGAACGCGACAATCGTGCTCTCCAGCCGGGCGCCCAGCTCCACGTTGGCGATGCGGCCGTCGGGGGCGAAGGCCTGGTGCGCCTGAGCGAGTGAGAACGCGTCGGGATACACCCGTGCGCCGAGGTGCTTGAGCGGCAGACGCAGCGTCCACACGCCGCGGTTGCCAGCCGATAATGGATGGGGAGGCCGAGAGCAGCAGCGCATGGCGTCCGTTGACGGGCTGGGGCCGATGGCGCGACGTCGAACGCCCGCGCGGGCGGTGCCTCAGGGGATGGCGTGATCGTCACCACTCAAGAGCCTTCGCGCCTCGGCGTGCGCCACTGCGACGGCCGGGGCTTCCTGGAGCAAGCGGTAGTAGCGCTGCTGGAACGCGTTTCCCGCCTCGTCCGGCCGGAGCTGGTCACGCGCCTGCGTTAGGAGCGCCTCCATGAGTCTCGTCTGAGGCGGCCCATCGTCGTCCAGCTGTTCGTCGATCTGTACGATGAGCTCGGAGACCGATCGCAACCAGGCGAACCAGGGGTCGTGAATGACGAGCTGCAGCAGCGCTCCGCTCCCCTCGACCCGGCCGTACTGACGCTCGTACTGGATGCGCTCCTCGTCCAGCAGGGCCGCGTGGACACGCAACAGACCCTGGCGGGTACTCTCGAGCCGTTCGCGCTCGGGCCCCGCGATCATTCTGATGCGGATCCGTCGCTGTCAAACTGCGCCCGCGCGGTGGTTACCTTTGTCACGTTCCGCTGCGCCCACGATCCCATTTCACCAGCGAAACGTACTCCGATCCCGCCGCAAGCGAAAATCGTTACCCGCCCGTACGTACTTGCCATTGGATACGGCAGGCCTATATCAAAACGGCCCCTGCTGTGCTGCAGGTTTAGCTGCACCCTCACAGGAGACAACAGTGAAACCCTGTACGATGACTGCCGCCACGGTGGCGCTGATCCTCGTGGCGCCGCGCCTGGCGCTTTCCCAGGTGACGGCTGCGAGTGCTCGACGGGCTGGTGACTGGCCCGCTTACAACCGGACCCTTGCCGGAGACCGGTTCTCTCCGCTCACGGAGATCAATCGCGCGAACGTCGCCAATCTTCGGCAGATCTGCACGTACACGCTTCCCGAGGTCACCTCACTGCAGACCGGGCCCTTGGTGGTGAGCGGCACGATGTACTTCACGACCGACACGATCTCGTACGCTATCGACGCGGCGACGTGTGCGGAGCGGTGGAAGCGGGTTCGGCATAGCGAGACGCCGAGCTTTCTGGCGGTCCATCGCGGCTTCGCATACCTGAACGGCCGGTTGTTCCGCGGCACGTCCGACGCGCATGTGATCGCGCTGAACGCGGCCGACGGCCGGGCGCTATGGGATGTCGAGATGGACGCGAAGGGGCCGGGCGTCTCGATGCCGATGGCGCCGATTGCAGCGCACGGCCTGGTCTACGTCGGCAACGCGGGCGGCGATCAAGTTGGCGTCACTGGCCACGTGTACGCACTCGACGTGCGCGACGGGCACATCGTGTGGAAGTTCGATGTGGTACCGGCAACCGGACCGGCGCGCGCGACGTGGACAAACCCGCGACTCCCGATTTCCGGCGGCGGGTTCTGGACCTCTTTCGCGCTCGACACGACCTACGGGGTGCTTTACGTTCCGGCCGGGAATCCGGCGCCCGACTTTGATATCCAACTCCGCACCGGCGATAATCTCTACACCAACTCGATCATCGCGCTCGACGTGGCGACGGGGCGCATGCTCGGCTACAACCAGCTCGTCACGCACGACAGTCATGATTGGGATGTCGACGCCCCTCCCGCGCTCGTGACGACGCGCGCGGGCCGGGCGATCGTCGCGTCGGCGAACAAGGACGGCCTGCTGTCGATCCTCGATCGCTCGCGCCTGATGACTCGCCAGGTCACGACCGCGGGCGATCTCGCCGCCGCCCTTCCGCTGCTTTCGCAAACCCCGACGACGACTCGGGAGAACGTGGACGTTCCACTCTCGCGCGATAGCGTGATCCGCTTCTGCCCGGGCATCCTGGGCGGGGTCGAGTGGAACGGCGCGGCGTACAGCCCGCTCAGCAACACACTGTTCGTCGGCGCGGTGGACTGGTGCGCGCGCGTGCATCTCAAGCGGGATACGACGGACCTGCCGGCGGCCGGAACGAGCTGGCTCGGTGCGGAGAATGGCATGGAAACCATGTTCGATGCGCCAGATCAGGCGAAGGGGTGGCTGACTGCCTTCGACGCCGAGAACGGCCTCGTGCGATGGAAGTACCGCGCACCGCATCCGATACTCGGCGGCGTGACGCCCACGGCGGGCGGGCTGGTGTTCGCCGCTGATCTCGGTGGCCACATCTACGCGCTCGACGCCAACAGCGGGCGCGTGCTGTGGCAAACTGATGCGAGCCAGTCCACCGGCGGGGGTGTCGTCACGTACGCGGCGGGGGGACGCCAACTCCTCGGGGTGGCAGCCGGAATGAAATCGCCCGTTTGGCCCGGCGGTGCGGCGCAGAGCCGCATTGTCGTATTCGGACTGCGTTAACGAAGAGTCCCAGGGAAGCTTCGTGGAGAGGTAACGAGTGCCGTTCCGCGATCGGGTGCGAGCTGATCCGGCGCAGGAGAAAGCATTTCGACGGGAAGACCACGGAGTAAGAGACGTGACATGAACGATCCGCGAGACCAGAAAATCGTTGTGTCGAAGGACGGCCCCTACGTGGTGTCGGGGTCGGTGCCCCTAGCGATCCAGGTCATCACCCCCAACGAGGAGGGGCTCTCCTGGGCCTGGACCGAGGGCTCGTCGTTCTCGACACAAGCCAACTACAAGCTGTGCCGCTGCGGGCGATCGAAGAGCAAGCCGTTCTGCGACGGGACGCATGCCAAGATCGGCTTTGACGGAACGGAAACGGCCAGTCGCGTGCCGATCGCCCGGCAGTCCAAGACGATTGACGGACCCACCCTGACGCTGAGTGACGCGGAAGAGCTGTGTGCGTTCGCCCGCTTCTGTGATGTCGGGGGCAAGATCTGGTCGCTGATCGAAGCCACGGATGACCCCGAGACCCGCGATCTGGTCATCCGCGAGGCGATGCACTGTCCCGCCGGCCGATTGGTGTTGCATGACAAGCGGACACGCAAAGCCATCGAAGAACCGCTTCCACTCTCCATCGGCGTAGTTGAAGACCCGGCGTTGGGATGCAGCGGCCCGCTATGGGTCCGCGGCGGCATCACCATCGAATCTGCGGGCGGCACGCGGTATGAAACCCGGAATCGGGTGACGCTGTGCCGCTGCGGTGCCTCGGTCAACAAACCGTTTTGCAACGGCAGCCACGCCAGCATCAAGTTCCACGACGGTCTGATGGGGTGACCTCCATGGGTGTATCGACGCACGACATCTTTGGCGACGCAGCGGGCGCGCAGCCGGCGACGCCGGGCAGCTACGGAGAGGCGCCACGCGGCTACCGCCTTCCCGAGGGGACGCGTCTCGGACGCGTGCGCCTCCAGATCGCCGACCTCGCACGCTCGCTCGCCTACTATGAAGGGACGCTTGGCATGCGCGTACTGCGGTGCGAGGGGTCGAGGGCGCTGCTCGGGGCGCAGGGCGACGACACGCCGCTCGTCGAGCTCGACGAGCGCGCCGGCGTGCGGCCGGCACCGCACCGTGGACACACCGGGCTGTTTCACTTCGCCATCCTGTTGCCGGATCGGCCGTCGTTGGGGCGGTTCGTACGCCACGTGGGGGAGATCAACGTGCCTGTCGGAGCGGCCAACCATCTGGTCAGCGAGTCGCTGTACCTCCAGGATCCCGACAATCTTGGCATCGAAGTGTACGCCGACCGTCCACGCAGCGCGTGGCGACGCATCGGACGCGAGCTGATGATGGCGACCGATCCCCTGGACGTGGCAGGACTCGTCCGCGATGCCGGACCAGAGCCCTGGACGGGGATGCCCGCGGGCACGGTGATCGGCCACGTGCATCTGCACGTGGGGGACCTTACCGCCGCGTCCGCCTTCTACTCGGAGGCACTCGGCTTCGATCGCATGGTATGGCAGTACCCCGGGGCATTGTTCCTCGCCACCAGCGGTTACCACCACCATCTGGGGACCAACACCTGGGCGGGCAACGGCGCCACGCCGCCCACGGCGCAGGACGCGCAGCTGCTCGAGTGGACCATCGAGCTGCCCGACACAGGGAGTCTCGACGCCGTGTCACAAAGCCTCGCGCGGGCAGGTCATACGGCGGAGTGGGATGATGCGGCCGGAAGCGGACCGGCACTGGTGACGCATGATCCATGGGGGACACAGATCGGGCTGCAGGCGGCCCGGACGTGAACCGCCACGAGGGTCATGGCGGTGGTGGGATCGCCCACGCCGACCACGGCGGGCACGACCGGCATGCCGGGCACTCGGTCGCGATGTTCCGCGACAAGTTTTGGGTTTCGCTCCTCCTCACGCTCCCGACGCTCGTCTGGGGACATATGCTCCAGCGAGCGCTGGGGTACACGGCACCGGCCTTCCCAGGCTCACGCTGGATTCCCGCGCTGTTCGGTACCGCGGTCTTCGTCTACGGTGGAGTCCCCTTCCTTAAAGGTGGCGTCGCGGAGCTGAAGCAGCGGCTGCCGGGGATGATGACGCTCATCTCCCTGGCGATCTCGGTCGCGTTCTTCTTCAGCGTCGCGGTGACGCTCGGCTTCCCGGGCATGCCGCTGTGGGAGGAGCTCGCCACGCTCGTCGCCATCATGCTCCTGGGGCACTGGATCGAGATGCGCTCGATCTCCCAGGCTCAGGGCGCGCTCAAGGAGCTGGCGAAGCTGCTTCCGAACACGGCGGTGCGCGTCGTCGGCGACCAGATGGAGGAAGTCCCGGTCTCGG
>DATFGN010000157.1:0-3317 GCA_035249405.1 Gemmatimonadales bacterium | reverse complement strand
GCCGCGAGCAGAGCCGGCCCGATTGGCCAGACCTGCTGGGGCCGGACGGCGTGAAGGATTTGGAACAGAACGACTGACGCGCTCGCCTACAGCGCGGCCAGAACGAGCCCTACCCACACGGCGGTCCCAACGGCGGCATGCACCACCTGGAGTGACCCCGGCACGCCGTGCAGCACCATGACGGCGGCGACGACGACTTGCAGGAGGGCGAGCCCCAGCACCAGCCACGGTCCACGGCTGCGCGTCCGCAGCGCCCACACGCTCAGGTAGACGAACAGACCGTAGGCCAGGAGCCGGTGCGTCCAGTGGATGTGCTGGAGGTAGTTGCCGGCGGGGATCAGCTGCCCGTTGCACAATGGAAACCCGACGCACGCCGTCGCGGCGCCCAGATTCGCGGTCAGTGCCCCGAACAAGAGCGTCACAAAGCCGAGCGCCGCGGCGACGATCGCGGCGGGCGACCGCGGCGTGTCGCCGCGCCCGCGAGCGGCCACGAGGAGCGTCGCGAGCAACGCCATCGCGGTGCCGAGGTGCAGGATCACCGTCCAAGGCGGCAGATCCAGCTTCACCGTGACGGCACCGAGCAGCACCTGCAGGACGAGCAAGCCGAGGGCGCCGTACCCGATTCGGGTCGGAGTCGACTCCTCCCCGCCAATGTCCTTTAGGTTCCCTGCTCCCCGACGTTCAAGCCAGGTCAACCCCGCCAGCAGCGCCACCAGTATCGAGACAATCGCCGCCAACAGCCGGTGATTCCACTCGATGAACGTGGCGGGGTCCGAAAGAGGAGGAATCAGGCGACCGTGGCAGACTGGCCAATCGTCGCCGCACCCGAGTCCCGAGCCGGTGATGCGGACGACGGTGCCTAGGACGATGAGGAGATAGGTCGTGACGGCCGCCGTCCAGGCGAGCACGCGATAGCGTTGGGTCATGGACGACAAATGTACGCAAGTGTCTCTCCGTCGCTCGGGAGGACAACCCGCGGGCTATATTGCCCTGTCCATGGCAAACGCACCGGATCAATTCGGCGAGCGGCTGCCACGGCGCCTCGGGCTGTGGAGCGCCGTGGCCGTGCTCGTCGGCTCCACGATCGGCAGCGGCATCTTCCGCACACCGGCAGGCGTGGCCGCGCGTGTCGACGATGCCCCGTTGTTCCTGCTCGCGTGGGTGCTGGGCGGCATCGTCGTGCTGTGCGGCGCGCTCACCTACTCCGAGCTCGCCGCCGCGTTTCCACGCTCCGGTGGCGTGTACGCGTTCCTGCGCGAGTCGTTCGGGCCGCTCCCCGCGTTCTTGTTCGCCTGGGCGGAGTTGTGGATCATCCGCCCGGGCGCCTACGGTGCGATCGGGATCACCGCCTCGGCGTACACGTTGCGCACGCTGGGGTACGACCCCGCGGCCATCGTCATCGCCATGGGGCCCGTCGACATTCGGTCCGAGCAGCTGCTGGGGGCGATCTACATCGCGATCGTGGGGGCGGTGAACTATTTCGGCATCCACCGCGGCGCGATTCTCCAGAACCTGAGTACGGCGTTCAAGGTCGGCGCGCTCGTGCTGCTGGTCATCCTGGGCTTCGCGCTCGGCCGCTCCGCCGGGATGCCCGAGGGGGGCGTGTTCGCTCAGCGCGCGGCGGTCGGTCTCTCGCCCTTCCTTCTCGCGATGGTCGCCATTCTCTGGGCCTACGACGGGTGGGCCGACTTGGCCTTCGTCGGCGGGGAAGTCAAGGACCCGCAGCGGACGCTGCCACGCGCGCTGCTCATCGGCACGGGGACCGTCGTCACCCTCTACCTCGCCGCGAACCTCGTGTATCTGTACCTGATTCCGATCCAGTCCATCAAGCAGGCGGAGCTGGTGGCGGCGGACGTGGCGCGACTCGTCATCGGACCCGCGGGGGTGGTGGTCGTGTCGGCGGCGATCGCCGTGAGCACCTTCGGGACCCTGAACGGGTCGATGATGACCGCGCCGCGCATCTTCTTTGCCGCGGCGGAAGACGGGCTCTTCCCCAAGGCCATCGCCCGCGTGGATCCCCGCACGCACGCGCCGACCAGTGCGGTGGTCCTCATGACGACGCTGGGCGTGATCTTCATCCTGATCCGGACGTTCACCGAGCTCGCCGATCAATTCATCATCGGGATCTGGCCGTTCTACGCGCTGGCCGTCGCGGGGGTGTTCGTGCTGCGCCGCACGCGACCGGACTTGGTGCGGCCGTACCGCACCTGGGGCTATCCGGTTGTCCCGCTGATTTTCCTCTTTGGGGCGCTGTTCTTGCTCGGCAACTATCTGGTCTCGGAACCGCGCAAGTTTGCCATCGACATCGGTGTCATTCTGACCGGGATCCCGGCGTTCCTCGCCTGGCGTCGCTTCACGCCCCAGTCGCCACCCCCAGCCTGAAAGCACGAAGCCGCCCCCGATTGGGGGGCGGCTTCGGCTCGCCACGGCGGGCTCAGAACGTGTACTTCAGCGTGAGCTGAATCTGGTACACGCTGGCGGTCCGGCCCTCGAACGGTTTCGGCGCGCCGGTCGTCGCGTCGTAGAGCCGGTTGTCGAACGTGTACGTCGGAATCGACTGGCTGAGCGGTCCGCTGTTGCGTCCGGTGGCGTCCAGCGCCGCCTGGTTATTGAAGGTCGGGCTGAGCGTCGGCAGCTTGATCTCGCCCCAATCCTCGTTGAACCACTGGCCGACCATGTTGAGCACGTTGAAGATGTCGAACTGCACCGCGAGTCGGTGCCCCCGGAACTGGGGAATCGACTGGCGGATGGACAGGTCGAGCCGGTGCTGGAAGGGACTGCGGCAGCTGTTGCGCTCCATGATGCGGCCGCGCTGGGCGTTGAGACACGGCTGCGCGTCGATGAATCGGTTGAACGCCTGCGCGGCGGCCTGGTTTTGGACGAACGCACCGTCCACGCCGGTGCCGATCTGGATCTCAGTCGGGTCCGTCGCGTCGCGCGGCACGTAAATCGGGTCGTTGCCGTTGGAGCCGTCGCCGTTCAGGTCGTCGTTGGCGACGTAGACGAACGGCAGGCCCGAGACGCCCTCGTAATAGAGCGTCACGTCCGTGATCCCCCACGGCAGCGTGTAGGTGCCGTACGCGACGAAACGGTGCGGCCGCTCGAAGTTCGAGGTCGTGGTCGTGAGATCATCATGGGACGTCGAGAGCTGCCGCCCGAAGCGCCAGTTCGAGATCGCCCGGTCGGAGGTGAGGCTCTGCACGTCCTTGGACTGCAGGTAGGTGTAGGCGACGGTCCCCTCGAGGTGGTTCGAGAAGCGGCGGCGGAGCTGGAACGAGAGCGAGTAGTTGTAGTCCTTGGACTGGTTCGTCACCTCG
>DATFGN010000156.1:0-2322 GCA_035249405.1 Gemmatimonadales bacterium | reverse complement strand
GCAACAGCAACAGCAAAGCAATCAGATCGTGCTCGAGCTCACGCCAGATGGCGGCTATGCGATCAATCGCCAACCGTATGCCAAGGGCCAGCTCGATCAGGCGTTTCACCAGATCTTCGACCAGCGTGTGGCGAAGCTGCTTTTCATCAAGACGGCGCCCAACCGCAAATACGGCGAGGTGATCGAAGCCATGGATATCGCCAAGGGCGCGGGCGTGCAGGTGATCGGATTCACGCCGCCACCAGAACCCGGCGAAGCCGCCAGCCAATAGCACGATGCAGGATGTGACTCGTCGAGGGGTACGGCCGGCTGCCGTGCCCCTCGTCGTTTTCCGGTGTATCTATTCACCGTGACGGCATCACCCGCCGCGCCGCGGCGACCACCTCCGCCTTCGCTGCAGCTGCCTTCCGCCCCGCGACGACCGGGGGGGATGATCGCGTCGGTGCTCCTGCACGTCGTGATTCTCGCGCTGTTGGTGCGTCACACGGCGCAGTGGGTGCAGGCCGGCGGGGGCGAGGACGGTCCGCTGGGCGGTGGAGGCGGCGGGACGGATGCGCCGGCCCGGTTCGTGGAGCTGCCCGCGAGTCCCGCCCAGCAGCAACCGGCTCCACCGGCTCCCGATCCCGTCCGGGACGTGCCGCTACCGGTCCCGGATCTCACCACGACCGAAGTGACCCCTACGGATGCTCCGGTGCTGCCGGTCGCAGCTGCGGCTCCGGACTCCGCGAGTGCCAGTGGAACCGAGGGGACGGGCGGTGGATCGGGACCGGGTTCGGGCGGCGGGATCGGCGTGGGGACTGGTCCCGGCGTCGGCAACGACTCCGGTCCTGGCCGCGGTGGCGACGCGGCGTACATTACTCCGCCCGATCCGCGCACCGTGCTGTTGCCGGCCGACTGCTACAAGGGCCGCTACACCGTCCGGTTCTGGGTGGAGGTGGACGGCTCGGTGTCGCGGGTGGCGGTGGAACCACCGCCGAAAAACGGCGGGTGTCGCCGCGAAGTCCAAGACAAGATGATGGGCTATCAGTTTCATCCCGCGCGCACCCGCGACGGTCGTGCCGTCGCCTACGTCTATCAAGTGCAGTTGACCCGCTAACCACGTTCGCTCGAAGGCACATGCGCCAGATCTTCGCCCGCAAACCGATTGCCGATCTGCTGGCCGACCAGGACTCTCCGACCGGGTTGCGGCGCGCGCTCGGGGCCGGCGATCTGATCATGCTCTCGATCGGAGCAGTGATCGGCGCCGGCATCTTCGGCGCGCTCGGTACCGCTGCCGCCGGTCAATACGACGCCGCCGGCAACATGGTCCGGGCCGGCGCCGGCCCGGCGCTGGTTTTTTCCTTTGTGCTGTTGGGCCTCGCCTGCGCACTCGCGGGCCTGTGCTATGCCGAGCTGGCCGCGATGATCCCGCAGGCGGGCAGCGCCTATGCATACTCGTACGCCACGCTGGGGGAAGTCGTCGCGTGGATCATCGGCTGGGATCTGATCCTCGAGTACGCGGTCGGCAACGTGGCCGTGGCGATCGGTTGGAGCGGGTATTTCAACTCGCTGCTCACCGGTATGGGGGTCAATCTCCCCGCCTGGATGGTGCACGGGTATCGCGAGGTAATGCTCAGCTCCGATCCCGCATTGCGCGCGCTGATTGATACGGCGCCTCACGTCGCCGGCATGCCCCTGCTGCTCAACGTACCGGCGTTCGCGATCGTGGCGCTGATTACCGGTCTGCTCGTGATCGGCGTGCGAGAGAGCGCGCGCGTCAACAACGCCTTGGTGCTCATCAAGCTCCTCGTGCTCGCGATCTTCGTGATTGTTGGCGTGCAGCATCTCGACACGCAGAATTACAAACCGTTTGCGCCGAACGGCTTCCGTGGCATCTGGCAGGGGGCCGCGATCGTCTTTTTCGCGTACATCGGCTTCGACGCGATTTCGACCGCCGCGGAGGAAACCAAGAATCCGCAGCGCAATCTGCCGATTGGCATCTTAGGGGGGTTGGCGATCTGTACTGCGATTTACGTACTCGTGGGCTTCGTGCTCGCGGGCATGGTGCCCACCAAGGAACTCGGCGTCGCCGATCCACTGGCGCACGCGCTGACACTCGCGGGATTCTCGAGCGTGGGATGGATTGTCGCCCTCGGCGCCGTGATCTCGCTCTCGGCCGTGTTGCTGGTGTTTCAGTACGGCCAGCCGCGAATCTTTTTTGCGATGGGCCGAGACGGGCTGCTTCCGAAGTGGACCGCACGCGTCAGCAAGAAAACGCGCATTCCGTATGCCACGACGATTGTCACGGGTGTGGCGGTGGCGCTCGCATCGGCGATCGGGGAC
>DATFGN010000155.1:0-5529 GCA_035249405.1 Gemmatimonadales bacterium | reverse complement strand
ATCGACGGCGCGGTTTGGCACCTCGATGTCGGCTTGTCACATCCTGGGGCTGGAGAAGGTCCCAAGGGTCCGGCTGTTCGCCGGTTAAAGTGGCACATGAGCTGGGTTCAGAACGTCGTGAGACAGTTCGGTCTGTATCCGGTGCGGGCGGTGGAGTGTTGAGGGATGTCGTCCGTAGTACGAGAGGACCCGGACGAAGCGACCTCTCGTGTCCCGGCTGTCCTGCCAAGGGCAACGCCGGTTAGCGATGTCGCGCGGGGATAACCGCTGAATGCATCTAAGTGGGAAACCCTCCCCAAGATGAACACTCCCGGGTCGCAAGACCCCTGAAGGGCCGTGGGAGACTACCACGTTGATAGGCGGCAGGTGCAAGGCGCGCGAGCGCTTCAGCCGAGCCGTACTAATTGCCCGTGAGGCTTGATCTCTCCTTGTAGCAGTCGATCGTGTGCTTCCAACGCATCACACATCTCACTCGTCAGTCGTCTCGTTTTTTGCTGGCGACTCGCGCGGCCGGGCCACACCCGTTCCCATCCTGAACACGGTCGTTAAGCCGGTCAGCGCCGATGGTACTGCCCTCGTGAGGGGGTGGGAGAGTAGGCCGCCGCCAGCTTCCCCTGAAGCCCGTCCCGGTATCCCGGGGCGGGCTTTTGGATTTCAGGGCGGCGAAGAAGTACTTTCTTCCCTCCCTCTCCGCAGGATGGCAATGGCGGTTCGACGGGAGCGAAGCAAAACGCCGCGCGCACCGCGCGCCAAACCGCGGCGCCGCTCGGTGCTCCAAACGAACGCGGGCGATCCAATCCCGATCGTCCACCTCGCGGCTGAATGCTGGCCGTATGCCCGCACCGGGGGGTTGGGCGAAGCCGTCGCCAGTCTCGCCACCTACCAGGCGCTCGCCGGGTTGCCCACCGTCGTGCTCATGCCGCTGTATCGCCAGGTCCGCAAAGTGATCCGGCAGCTGGAACCGTTCGGGGATCCCTTCCTGGTGCAGCTCGGGCCCGTGCCGGAGCCCGCCCGGCTCATGCGTCCCAAGCGGCGCCTGCGCGGCGCCAACGTGCTGTTCATCGAGCACGACGGGTTCTTCGACCGCCCCACGCTGTACGGGGAAGGAAAGGACTACGCCGATAACTACCGCCGCTTCGCCTTCCTGTCGCTCGCGGCGATCGCGGCACTGCCCCAGGTCGCCCCGTCTCCGGGCGGCGCGATCCTGCACGCCCACGATTGGCACGCGGCGCCCGCGCTCGTCTATCTGCGCACCGCGTTTGCCGGCCATCCCTACTACCGGCACGTCCCGACCGTCCTCTCGGTCCACAATGCCGGATATCAGGGCCACTTTCCCGCCGAAACACTCCCCGACATCGGTCTGCCGTGGGAGCTGTATACCTGGCGCGTGCTGGAGTGGTACAACCGGGTCAACTGGCTCAAGGGCGGGCTCGCCTTCGCGGACGCCGTCGTCACCGTGAGCGCCACGCACGCCCGCGAGCTGCAAACAGCGGACGGGGGCTTCGGGCTCGGCGACACGTTTCACGCGCTGCGAGACCGGCTGTTCGGCATCGTGAACGGCATCGATCACGATTTGTGGGACCCGGGGAGCGACACCGACATCGTCGCCCCGTTCACGGCCCAGCAGCTCGACGGCAAGCGCCGCTGCAAGGCCGCGATGCAGGAGCGCTTCGGGCTGGCCCAACGCCCGGACGTGCCGGTGCTCAGCATGGCCGCCCGCCTCGTGGCCCAGAAAGGGCTCGATCTCCTCGTCGATGGCGCCGCCCTCGGCGCAGCCGATGCCCAGTACGTGTTCCTCGGCCAGGGCGACGATCGCTACATCAAGCCGCTGCGCGCGCTCGCGGCTCGCTTTCCGGACCGGATCGCCGTGGACACGGGGTTCACCGACGCACTCGAGCACGTCGTCATCGCCGGCGCCGACATGCTGCTCATGCCGTGTCAATACGAACCCTGCGGTCTGACGCAGATGCGCGCGCAACGCTACGGCACGCTCCCCGTCGCCCGCCGCACCGGCGGCTTGAACGACACGATCGACGATGGGGTGACGGGTTTCCTGTTCGATCAATTTTCCAGCGACGCGTTGGGGCACACCATTGCGCGCGCGGTGCACCACTACCGGGACGCGGCCGGATGGCGGGCGCGCATGCGCAAGGCGATGGCCAAGAACTTCAGTTGGGAGCGATCGGCGCTGAAATACCTCGCCGTCTACCTCAAGGCGCTGGAAGTCGCCGAAGGGACGGGCCGCGCCACCGACTGACGCTCAGTCGTGGCCGCCAATGTAGAGCTGAATCATCCGTTCCCAGTACGGCCAGTCGTGGGACCAGCCGTCCCAGATGCGCAGCGCGTGGCCGATCCCTTTGCCCCACAGAATCGTCGAGAATTCCTCGTTGTTGGGATAGGCCGGATCATCGCGGCCCACCGCCAGAATGATGTCCTGACGGCGGAACGCCTCGAGGCGCACGGCGTCGTGCTCGTGCCGCATGAAGTCGGTCGGGTTGCACGCATACACGTTGTGGTCGGAGTAGCCGTCGGTGAGTCGTTTGATGTCGTAGGTCCCCGACAGGCCGATGATGCGCTGCACCAGCTGCGGATGGCGCAGGCCGAAACACGCGGCGTGGTAGGCACCGAAACTCGCTCCGACGGCGATCAGAAACGGATTCGGATTCTGCGCGGCGGTGAAGGGCAGGACCTCGTCGTGCAAATACTGGTCGTACTGGAGGTGCCGGTACGCGCGGGCGCCCGGATGCAGGTGCTCGGCATACCAGCTCTCTTCGTGCACGTGATGCAGGCAGAACAGCTGGATCCAGCCGCGCTCCAGATGCTGGCCGAGGACTTCGGGCCGGTGCATGTGTCGATCGGTCCATTCGCTGGAGCTGCCGAGCGAGGTGGGAAACACGAGCACGCGCGCCCCGGCATGGCCCAGCACCTGGAGCGGCAGGTCCCGGCCCAGCGCCGGGCTGTACCAGTGGTGTTGTTCGTGCTTCATCCGGGATTCCTGAGGAGGAACGGAAGCGCCTTCCGGAAGCGCCGCCCCCACGCCGATTCGTGATGGGTGCCGTCGGGATCTTCGGCCCAGCGGAAGTTTCGTCGCAATACGTAGCCCTTGTCCAACAACAGGTCGCGCATCCGGCGCGCGAGGCGCACGTGACGGTCGCCCTCGCGCACACCCACGTCGAGGTACACGCGCCCGTCGACGCGGGGGCTCGCCTCCACGACGGCGAAGATCGCTTCGTTGGCGAACCAGAGGGAAGGGCTCAATACGCCCGTGAAGCCGAACACGTCGGGCCTGCGGAAGAATGCGTACAGGCTGATGAGGCCGCCCATGGACGAGCCGGCGATGCCCGTGTTGACGCGATCCGTGAGCGTGCGGAACTGCGCATCGATGAGCGGCTTGACCCTCAGCGTCACGAACTCGAGATAGCGATCCCCGCTTCCGCCACCGGCTTCCGGCTCCTCGAACGGACTGTACTCGGCGTTGCGAGCGGTCCCGGTGTTGGGGATCCCGACGACGATGGCGTCGAGACCGCGGCGGCTGGCCCAGGCCAGCGCGTCCCGCAGGCCCCAGTCGCCGGCGAAGCTCATCGCGGCGTCGAACAGATTCTGTCCGTCCTGCATGTAGATGACCGGATAGCGTCGGTCGTCAGCGGCATAGGCCGCGGGCGTGTACACCAGCAAGGGGCGCTGATTACCCAGCTCCGGGCTCGGGATGGCCGGGAGTGTGTGCACGTTGCCCGTGAAGCGGCGGGCACGGGAGTGCGCCCGCCAACGCAGGAAGAATCGTGGAATTCGTCGCATCGGGCAGCGCGAATGATACGAACGCGCGTGCCGATGCCAACAGGGACCTTGTCGAACCGACGCCGCTCGGCATCTTCCGCGCGGGTTCCAAGGCCCCGCCGACTCGAGGAGCGCGTCACGTGAGTGCGAGAATCGGTCTCATCGTCGGCCGGGAATGGTCGTTCCCGCCGCGGTTCACGGAAGTGGTGAACGGCCGTGATCAGGGCGTCACGGCCGAGTATGCGACGCTCGGGGGCGAGTCGATGGAGGCGCCGAGTCCCTATGCCGTGCTCATCGACCGGATTTCGCACGAAGTGCCGTATTACCGGTCGTACTTGAAGCACGCCGTCCTGCAGGGCGTGACCGTCATCAATAATCCGTTCATGTGGAGCGCGGACGACAAGTTCTTCGGGGCGACGCTGGCGACCCGTCTGGGCGTGGCGAGTCCCAAGACCATCGTCCTCCCCAACAAGCAGTACATCCCGGGCATCGTTCACGAGGAGAGCCTGCGCAACCTCGCGTTTCCCCTGGATTGGGACGGGATCATCCACCACATCGGGCTGCCGTGCATTCTCAAGGATGCGCACGGGGGCGGGTGGAAGGACGTCTTCGTCTGTCACACCCGCGACGAGCTGCTGCATCACTACGATGAGTCGGGTCTGCGCACCATGATCGTGCAGGAGTTCATCGACTGGGAGCAATTCGTCCGCTGTCTGTGCATCGGCCAGGAACACGTGCTGCCGATTCGCTATGATCCGAAGGCCCGGCGCTATCACGTGGACAGCCAGTACCTGGATCGCCCGCTCCATGACCGCGTGGTGCGCGATGCGCTCACGCTGGTCCGGGCTCTGGGCTACGACATGAACTCGATCGAGTTCGCGGTGCGGGACGGTGTGCCGTATGCGATCGATTTCATGAACCCGGCACCGGACTTCGACGTCAATTCGCTCACCCCGGAATACTTCGAATGGGCCGTGCAGCGGATGGCCGACCTGGCGATCGGGCTGGCGACCGCATCGCGCCCGAACGATGCCCGCACCTTCCATTGGAAGGCGCTGTTCGCCGGCCGGCCGCGACCCTCGTCCGCATGACCGGGCTGTCCTGGGCCATCGAACCCTATCACGAGCTGCTCACCGACGAGCTCGCCGGCGAATCGCAGCAGGCGCTCGACGCGGAACTGCGGCGCCGGGGCATTGTGTTCGGCGATCGAGCGCTGTGCACGGTCCTCCGGCCGCGCTTTGTGACGCCCGAGCAGTATCGATTCCTGCGGCAACGACTCGCCATCCTGCTCCGCGCGTTTGATCGCGCCCATCGCGCGGCGCTCGCCGACGAGCAGCTGCGTCGCCAATTTGGTCTGACGGATTGGGAAGCAGAGCTGATCCGGGAGGACCCGGGCTATCCAGCCCCGAGCCCCGTGTCCCGCTTCGATACCTTCTATGAGACAGACTCAAATCAGTTTCGGCTGACGGAGTACAATGCCGAAACGCCCGCCGGGGCAGCCTATGGCGACGCGCTGGCCCAGGCGTTTCTCGCCCTGCCCGTGATGCGGCAGTTTTTGCGGCGTGTGGACGTGCGGCCGTTGCCGGCTCGCCACGGCGTGCTGCACGGCCTGCTGGAAGCCTACGAGTGCTGGCGCAACGGTGGGGGAGGGGGGCGCGGGAACCGCACGCCCAGGATCGCCATCCTCGACTGGCGGGAGGTGCCGACGACCAGCGAGTTTGTGCTGTTTCAGGAGTACTTTCGCGCCCGCGGGTT
>DATFGN010000154.1:0-9627 GCA_035249405.1 Gemmatimonadales bacterium | reverse complement strand
GCCCCGCGGCCCGCCTCATCGATACCGGCGACGATGCTCCGCCCCGCGTTCCAGAGCGCGATCTCGCGCTCGAACGTGGGACGGCGCTGGCTCACGTCTCGGCGCTCTCCGTCGGCTCCGCGACCGTTCCGGCTCCGCGTTTCTCGCGGATCCGGGCGGCCTTCCCGGCCAGGCGACGCAGGAAGTAGAGCTTGGCCCGCCGCACGCGGCCTTTGCGCACCAGCTCGATCTCCGCGATGGACGGCGCGTGCAGCGGGAAGATGCGCTCCACGCCGACTCCGGCCGAAACCTTGCGGACGGTGAACGTCTCGTTGATACCGCCGCCGCGACGGGCGATGACGACGCCCTCGAACGCCTGGAGGCGTTCCTTCTCGCCTTCTCGGACTCGCACCATGACCCGGACTGTATCACCCGGATCGAAAGACGGAAGGTTCTCTTTGAGACCTTCCCGCGACACTGCCCGGAGCCGTTCCATACCGATCCTTATCCGTCACCGTGTTTCGCCCACAAATCCGGGCGTCGTTCGCGAGTCAGTCGCTCGGCGTTCGCCTCGCGCCACGCCGCGATCGCCGCGTGGTCCCCGCTCAACAATACCTCCGGCACCGCCAACCCGCGATACTCCGGAGGCCTCGTGTACGACGGCGGCGCCAGCAATCCATCATAGTGCGAGTCGCCGGCCGCCGACTCGTGATCCCCCAGTGCCCCGGGCAACAGCCGCACGACGGCATCGATCACACACAGCGCCGCCGGCTCGCCCCCCGACAACACGAAGTCGCCGATCGACAGCTCCTCCGCGCCTAACCCGTCGACCACGCGCTGATCCACATCCTTATAGTGACCGCACAACAACGTCACCTCGGTCGCCAGCGCGAACCGCACCGCGTCCCGGTGGGAGAACGGCCGGCCGCGCGCCGACAACAACACCACCGGCGAGCCCGGCGCGGGGGCCAGCGCATCCAGCGCCTCGAAAAACGGCTCGGGCTTGAGCACCATCCCCGCCCCGCCACCGTACGGCGCGTCATCGACGGTGTGATGCCGGTCGTGCGTGTATGCGCGCAGCTGCACGACGCGGTAGCGCACCAGGGTCCGCTCGGCCGCCCGCCCCAGAATGCTGGACCCGAGCGGAGCGGCGAACCACTCGGGGAACAGCGTCACCACGTTAATCGCCAGCATCGGACTCGAGCACCGCGATCAGCTGGTCCCGCCACGGCTCCACGGCATCACGCGAGGTGACGCCGGCGAAGCCCAGCAGCCACTCGCGGTGATAGGCCCGGCGGCGGGCCAACACCAACGGCCCCGCCAGCACCTCCCGCGCTTCATTGACGACGTACACGTGCACCTTCGGTTGAAACACCGCGCCCGGGTTCTTCACGAGCGGCACCACGGCCACTTCGCCGCCCTGCCCATGCGGCTTGCGCAGCCGCCCGACTACGCGGTGCGTGTTCCGAACACCCCGGCCTTCTTGAGGAGCGACCGAACCGTGTCGGTCGGCGTGGCGCCTTTGGCCAGCCACGCGACCGCCTGATCCTTGTCCACCTCGAGAACCGCCGGTTTGGCGCGCGGGTTGTAGTGTCCGATCGTCGCCACCGAACGCCCGTCGCGCGCGGCCCGTTGATCGGCGATCACGATCCGGAAGTGTGATTGACCCTTCCGACCCACCCGCCGAAGCCGAATCCGAGTTGCCATGGCTGACCTACATCCGTTGTAAGAGCTTGCGCATCTGCTGGAACTGCTCCAGCAGTCGATTGACTTCCTGCACCGGTCTCCCGGCCCCTCTGGCGATCCGCAGCCGCCGCGATCCACTCAGGATCTTCGGGTCGGCGCGTTCCCCCGGCGTCATCGACAGAATGATCGCCTCGACGTGCTTCAGCCGTCGGTCGTCCGCCGGCAACGCTTTCAGCGCCTTGGCCGACACCCCGGGCAACAGGCCCGCCAGCTGCCGCAACGGCCCCATCTGCTGCGTCTGCTTCAGCGCGGCCAGAAAATCCTGCAGGTCCATGCCGCGCTTGGACCGCGCCTTCTTCTCCAGCCGCTCGGCCGACTCCCGATCGATCGTCGCCGCAGCCCGCTCGACCAGCGTCACCACGTCACCCTGACCCAGGATCCGGCTCGCCATCCGGGCCGGGTCGAAGCGCTCCAGCGCATCCGCCGCGGTGACGCGCTCCCCGGTGCCCACGAACTTGATCGGCAATCCGGTCGCCGCGCGCATCGAAAGGGCCGCGCCGCCGCGGGTATCGCCGTCGAGTTTCGTGAGCATCACGCCCGTCAACCCGACGCCGTCGTGAAACCCCGTCGCCAACCGGACCGCATCCTGCCCCGTCATCGCGTCGGCGACGAGCAGCACTTCCTTCGCGGCGACCGCGGCCTTGATCGCGCGCAGCTCCTCCATCAGCTCGGCATCGATCTGCAACCGGCCGGCCGTGTCGACGATCACGGTGCGACAGCGCGCCTTCTCCGCCTCGCGCAGCGCGCCTCGGACCGCCTCGACGGTCCCCTTCCCCCTTCCCCCTTCCCCCTTCCCGAACACCGGAACCCCGACCTGCTGACCGAGTTGCTCGAGCTGTTCGACCGCCGCGGGCCGCTGAAAATCGGCCGCGACGAGCCCCGGCGCTTTCTGTTCGAGCTTCAGCCGGCGAGCGAGCTTGGCCGCCGTCGTCGTCTTTCCGGATCCCTGCAGGCCCACCACCAGGATCACCGTCGGGCCGACGGAGGCAAACGCGATCTCGCCCACCGTCCCGCCAAGCAGTGTCACCAATTCGTCGTGGACCAGCTTCACGACCTGATGCCCGGGGCTGACCGCCTTCATCTGGATGACACCCGCGGCGCGCTCGCGCACCCGCTCGACGAAATCGCGCGTGACCGTCACGCTGACGTCCGCTTCCAGAAGCGCCCGGCGAATGTCGCGCAGGGAATCGGCGATGTCCTGCTCGGACAGCGTGCCCCGCCCCACGAGCCCCCGCAACACGCCCGCGAGCCGCTCGGTGAGGGCCGTAAACATAAGCCACGCAAAATAGTTAGCGAACTGGCGTAAACCAAGGGCAGCGGGGACGCGGGGTCGTAGGGATGTATCATCTGACCACATCCCCACTTCCCCACGCCCCCGTGTTACCGCACCACCCGCACCTCCGGCAGTTTCCCCCATCCCACCCACTCGCTTGGTGCATCCACCAGCCGCACGCCCGCGTGCCCGTCGAGCATGAGCGACGTGATCGTGAAGCGCCGGTCGGTCACCCCGCTGCGGCGTGCAGTCCAGGCCGACGTGAGCGTGCGAGCGAAGCGATCGCGGGCGGTCACGTCGTCCCACACGCTGTACCACACCATAGCGTCGGATTTCGCGCCGTACACGCGGTAGCGGTCGCCGCCCCACCCGCGCGCCGAGGCCGGGCCCACCGTTTCAGTCGTATCGTGGAGCAGCTGGGTGAACAGCAGTCCGATCTCGAACTCGCCCAGGTTGTCGTCGTAGCGCGTGGTATCGGGACCCGGCTCGCGGAAGCGGAGCTCCACCGGCTGGTCGCCCGCGTCGTAGCGATCCGGATGCAGGATCTGCTCGGTGGACAGGGGCATCGAGCGACCATAGGGCTCCTCCTCGGGATGCGTCCGAACGTACCACCCGATGAAGTCCGCGCCCCCGAGATAAGGAAAGATCAGCGTCTCCCGCAACCACAGGGGGGCGCGGGCGAATTGCGGCATGTCTGCCTGCTGCAGCGCCATCGCTGAGCGCTGCCGCCAGAACCAGTTCGGCGGCAACGCCTCCGGCTGCTGCTCCGGCATGAGAATCGGGATCTGATAGAAAGTGGCCTGCCCTTCCAGGACAGCCTGGGCGGCGGTGCGCCGGTCGTTCCGATGCCGCTGATTGATGATCGAGTCGAGCGACAGGTACTGGTCCTGGAGCGCGTGCAACAGCTCGTGCGAAGCGACCAGCCGCACGCGATACGGATCGTCCAGATCGGTCGGGATGAAGAGCGCGCCCGAATCCGGGTCGTAGTACCCGGCGACCTGCTCGGTCAACAGATCCACCATGACGGCGCGCAGGTCGATCGAATCGGCAATCAGACCGAATAGTTTGTAGGCCGCTTCCGCACCGGCCAGATCCCCCGGCGGGAGGTCTTCATCGAACTTGCGAATGATGTAGTCGCGCACCTGGGTCCGGGTGCGCTGCAACACCGCCACGTCATGCTTGAACCGCAGGCCGGTCACCGACTCGGCCTGCGCCTTGAGCTGCCGGACCAGATCGCGAATCAGCGCATCGCGCTCCACCTCTTTTGCCCGCTCGCGGCAAGCCCCACTCGACCCCAGCAGCGCTACGACGACGAGGCCGAGGCTTAGCCGGCCCATTCAATCCCTTTGCCGACCGCCGCGCTGACGACCCGGGCGATTTCCAATCCACCGACGGTGACGCCCTGGGCTTCGAGTTCAGCGCGCAACAGGCGGTCCAGCTCCTCGCGCCGCTCCTGGAGCGAGGGCGTCGGTCGTTGCGGGGGGGAGGCCGGTGGCGCCTCAGCCGGCTCGGCCTTTGGCGGCCCGCCCAGCAGGCTCTCGATCTCCTTCCCAATCCGGTCGAAGACCGCCGCGAGATCCGGCAATGCTTCGTCCGCTTCGGGATTGCGGGTGAGGCCGCGGCGCAGCATCGCCTCGACCTTGCGCCGCTCGCGGATCAGACGGTCCAGCTCGGGGCTCACGCGCGCCGTCGCCTGCGCGTGCGCGCACGCTTCGTCAAGGACGTCGATGGCCTTGTCGGGCCGGGCCCGCTCGGGCACGAAGCGATCGGTGAGCACAATGGCGGCCTTGAGGGCGTCGTCGGTGATGGCGACGGCGTGATGCCGCTCGAGGCGGGGCCGGCGGGCCACCAGCACTTCCCAGGTCTGGATCGCGTCCAGCTCCAGGATGGTGAGGGGCTGGAAGCGCCGCTCCAGGGCCGGATCGTTCCGGATCCAGCGATCGTACTCCTCGCCCGTCGTGGCCCCGATCACGCGGATGTCGCCGCGCACCAGCGCCGGCTTCATCATGTTGGCCGCGTCCATCGCCGCGCCCATCGCCGTGCCCTGGCCGATGAGGTTGTGCAATTCGTCCACGAACAGCACCAGATCGGGGTCGGCCGCCAGGGCTTCGACCAGGCGGCGCAGCCGCTCTTCGTATTGGCCGCGAAACGACGTCCCCGCGAGCAACGCCACATGATCCAGGGCTACGATCTTGGCGTCTTTCAAGGCGGGGGGGACGTCCCCTGACGCGATGCGCTGGGCCAGCCCCTCGACGATCGCGGTCTTCCCCACCCCGGCTTTCCCGATCAGGGCGGGGTTGTTCTTCCCGGCGCGCAGCAGGATATCCACGACCCGGGCGATCTCGGCGTCACGGCAGCGTACCGGCTCGAGGTCGCCACGCCGCGCCTGGGCCGTGAGGTCAACACCCACGCGCTCCAGGACGTCTCCGGTTTCGAACAATCCGGCGAGCGGATCGCTCATCGGCTCAACCTCCGCTCAAGAAGTGCCGGTACCATTCAATGATGGCATCACCCCACGCGAACGCCACGGCGGCGCCCACGGCCAGGAATACCCCGAACGGCACCAGTCGCTTCTTGCGCAACGACAGCGGCACGAAGATCAGCGTACCGAGTAGCGCGCCCGCGAAAATCGTCAGCAGCACGCCTTTCCACCCGACGAACGCCCCCACCATCGCCATCATCTTGATGTCGCCCCCGCCCATCGCCTCTTCGCTGAACATCCAGCGACCCGCCATCCCGACGATGTACAGCAACCCGAAGCCCGCTGCCGCTCCGAGAACCGCCTGCAGGAAGCCCTGCCACCCGCCCACCAGCGAGAGCGCGAGGCCGAGCCCCAGGCCTCCCCAGGTGAACTCATCAGGGATGATGTAGTGTCGCGCATCGGTGATCCCGATGCCGAGCAGGATCGTCCCCAGCAGCGCTCCCGCGAGCCCGTGAACGCTGAGTCCCCAGGCCAGATAGGCGCCGAGCCACAGGGCACCCACGAGCGCCTCGATCAGCGGATACTGCAGCGAGATCGCTGCACCGCAGTGACGGCACTTGCCGCGCAGCACGAGCCAGGATACGACCGGAATGTTGTCGAACCAGGCGATGGGTTTCTTGCAGTGTGGACAGGTCGACGGCGGGGAGATGAGCGACTGCTCGTGCGGCAGCCGCAGAATACACACGTTGAGAAAACTGCCGACGCACAGGCCGACGACCGTCACGGCAACAGCGACGAACGGATCAGCGGCCATGCGATACCTCGTACAGGAGGATTCCTGCTGCCACCGCTACATTGAGCGACTCCACGCCTTGGGCCAGCGGGATGGCGACCCGCCTGGCGGCCACCGCGTTCAGGTGCGGACGGATCCCGGCACCTTCATTCCCCACGATGACAGCGATCACGCCCTTCCCCCTTCCCCCTTCCCCCGCCGTTATCGCGTGTTGTAACGGCTCCCCGTCCGCCGCCGTGGCCCACAGCGTCACGTTCTGGCGGTGGGCCCACGCGATGAACGCGGCGTCATCGAAACCGATCACCGGATGCCGGAACGTCGCCCCCATCGCCGCGCGCAACGTTTTCGGCCCCCATACATCCGCCGTCCCTCGCAACACGATGGTGGCACGCGCCCCCAAGGCGTGCGCGGTCCGCAGCAGCGTCCCGACGTTCCCCGGATCCTGCACGCCGTCGATCACGAGCAGGGTCGGAGCGCCGTCGAGTGCGACGGCGTCGATCGTCCACCGGCGCGGCTCGACGATCGCGATGATCCCCTGCGGCGAGTCGGTGTCCGCCAGCGGGCCGAAAACTTTGGCGGTCACTTCCTGCACCGGAACGGCGTGGCGCTCCAGGCCGGCGCGCAGCTCGGCGCCGCGGTTGGTGCGGGCGAGCTCTGGGGCCACGACGGCCCCGGTAATGCGCACGCCGGCGCTCACGGCTTCCTCCACCAACCGCACGCCTTCCACCAGCGCGAGGCCGCGCCGTCCGCGCGCCTTGCGCCGTTTGAGGTCGCGAATCGTAGATGTCAGATTAGTGGCGATGGTCTCCTCCGCCAAGCCACGAAATGTCACCGGACGAGCCCGCGCCGCCAAGCGTTGGGCCCTTTCCGCGTGAGAATCGCGCTCACGATCGCCGGGTCGGACTCCGGGGGCGGAGCCGGCATCCAGGCCGACCTCAAGACATTCCACCAGTTTGGCGTCTTCGGCACCAGCGTCGTGTGTGCCGTGACGGCGCAGAACACGCGCGGGGTCCGCGCCTGGGAGCCCGTCTCCACGGCGCTCGTCGCGGCGCAGCTCGACGCGTTGGCCGAGGACCTTCCTCCGCAGGCGGTGAAAACGGGGATGCTCGGGACGGCCGAGCTGGTGGAAGTGGTCGCCGACGGCATCGCCCGCCACCGCTTCCCCAACTACGTGCTCGATCCCGTGATGGTGGCGTCCTCCGGCGACCGGCTGCTGGCCGTCGCTGCGGAGCGCACCATCGTCCGGCGTCTCATCCCACTCGCGACCCTCGTCACACCCAATATCGACGAAGCGCGGATTCTCGCCGAGCAGGAGATCCGGACACCCGAGGAGATGGAGCGAGCCGGTCTTGCCCTGGTCCGCCAGGGTGCGCAGGTCGTCCTCGTGAAGGGCGGCCACCTCGCGGGCGATGCGGTGGTCGACGTGCTGGTCAGCGCGCGCGGCGTGCACCGGTTCGCCAAACCGCGTATCGAGACGACTTCCACGCACGGCACCGGGTGCACGCTCTCGGCGGCGATCACGGCCGGCCTCGCCTTGGGACGGCCGCTCGCCCGCGCGGTCGATGACGCGCTGGACTTCGTCCACCGCGCCATCGCCGCGGCACCCGGCCTGGGGCAGGGACACGGACCGCTCAACCATTTCGTCCCCGCGCCCCCCCGTCCGCCGTCCGAGGGGTTATAGACGTATGGACTTGCTCGTGATCCGCCATGCGATCGCGGCCGACCCGGCCGACTACCCCGACGACGCCGTCCGGCCGCTCACGCCGGAGGGAAAGAAGAAGATGCGGCAAGGCGCCGAAGGACTGCGGCAGGTCGTCCCCGCCATCGACCTGCTCGCCACGAGCCCCCTCACGCGCGCGGTCGAAACGGCGGAGATTGTGTCGCACGCCTACGATGATCTGGCGCCCGTGATCGTTCCGGTGCTGGCGCCGGGCCATCCGGCAACGGCCGTCGCGCAGTGGCTGGACGCGCAGCGCCGCCATGCCGTCGTTGCGGTGGTCGGACACGAGCCGGGGTTGAGTCGCATGGTGAGCTGGTTCTTGTCAGGGTCGGAACGCGGCTTCATCGAGCTGAAAAAAGGTGCTGCCTGCCTGTTGTCGTTTTCCGGAGCGATCGGAGCCGCCGGCGCGACGCTCGTGTGGGCGCTCGCACCCGCGCAGCTGCGCGAGCTGAAATGACTACCCGCCCTCCCGACCTCCTCGCGCGTCCCGCTGCGCAGAGCGTCCGCCTGATCGCGCTCGGCTACCTGGACGAGGCCGTCCAAGCCCTGCAACGGCTCTCAGACCCGGAGGACAAGGAAGCCCTCCACGATTTTCGCGTGGCGCTGCGCCGGCTCCGGACCGCGCTGCGGGCCTATCGACCTCACCTCGAGGGCAGCGTGCCGCGGCGGCTGCGGCGTCGTTTGCGCGACGTCGCGGATGACACCAATGAGGCCCGGGATGCCGAGGTCGCGCTCGCGTGGCTGCGCACGCTCGAGCAGGATTTCTCGGCGCGCGAGCGCGCCGGGCTGCGTTGGCTCATCAGCCGCGTCGAGCACGGTCCGGATCACGACCTCCCCGAGATGCTCGCTGAAGCAGGGCGGTCGTTTACCAGCGTGGAGCGAAAACTGCGCAGAGGCCTCGAAGTGTACCGCCGACCCGTGGCGGTCCAACGCGCGGCGCCGGAAGAACGGTTTGGGTCCGTGGCGTCCACCGTTCTGCAGGATCAGGCGCAGCGACTGGACGAAATCCTTGCGACCATCGAGTCGCGAGACGACAAGGCGATCCATCGGGCGCGGATCGCATCCAAGCGACTCCGTTACACCCTCGAACCGGTGGCGTCTTCGTTGTCAGGCAGCACGGATCTCATCCCCCGCCTCAAGCAGCTTCAGGACCTCCTGGGTGAGCTGCATGACCTGTCCGAGCTCGAGGATGAAGTCCGCATCGCGATGGAAGCCGCCGCCGTCGCCCGGGCTGATCGTATTTGGGAATTGACCCTGGACGATGAGACGGAAAGCCCCGCCCTCCACGCCGCCCAGCGGCGCAAGCAGAATCCCGGTCTGTTCGCGGTCGCGCAACGCTCGCGCGCGCGTCGCGACAAGCTGTTCCGGCAGCTCAGGGCTGATTGGTTGGAGCGAGCGGGGGCCTGGACGGCGGCGGTTGCCGCGGCGGTCGTCCCGTTGGAAGCGCGCCCGGTGCGGGAGCCCCCAGCCGGGCCTGCAAAACTACGTCGCCGCGCGGCGCGTCCCATCCGCGGCGCGCGATCAGTCTAGGCGTCGGTTCCGGGTTTTTTCCGGGCTGTCTGACGTCCGGCCGGGCGGCGGGGGCGACGCGCCCGCTCCGTGTCGGCGCCATTGCCGCCGTTGCGACCGGCCTGCCGCACGATGGGCACGAATAAACGGTGCTTGCGATCGCCCATTTCCCGCGCCGATTCCCG